>JBIKKR010000160.1:0-6838 GCA_044360225.1 Bdellovibrionota bacterium
AGGGTGAGCACCGACAATTCAAAAGACGCGGTGATTTTGAGTAGATGCGCTATTTTCAGACCCGCAACTGCTGAATTTAGGTTCAAAGCTTCGGGCTGATAGGAGAGGTGCTGGCCTCACTTCTCGCTGGCGCCCTGGTTTTATACTCATTCCAGTTGGTATTGTGGGCGCAATTCGTAGTCGCCTGGATTCCATTCTTTGTATCACTGTTCTTGATAGAACCGCCGCGACACAAGGTGGAGCGAGGTGCGCACCTTGCCGAGATTCGAGAGGTTCTGGCCAATATTATACTTAAAGAGCCGTTCACTCGCCTGATATTTTTCAACTTCGCTGTCGCCGGATTGTCGAGTTTTTGTGTCGTGTGGCTCCTCCAGGAATTTTGGCGCCAGTCCCAGGTGCCCATGGCCTACTATGGCTTGATGTGGGCGGCCCTTATGCTTGTATCCGTCGTTGTGAGTAAGGGCGCGCACGCGGTGGAGACGATCCTGGGAGCGCCCGGCACCCTGCTGCTTATCGCGATAGCCCCTATCACGGGATATCTGCTCATGGCGTTTGCTCCGCCGCTGATTGGAATCATCGCTGGCGCCCTGTTCTTCATGACACGTGGTCTAACGTACGTGATCTATCAAGACGCCTTCAACTGGAGAGTGCCCTCGCGATATCGAGCGACTGCGAATTCATTCGTCAGCCTCTTTTTCCGACTCGGCTTCGTCCCGATCGCTCCGGTGTTGGGTTCTGTCGTTGACGGCAGCGGGATGAGATTCGGTCTTGTAATGGTACCGGCTGGTCTGATCGTTACGTTAGTGGCGCTTGTGCTCCCGCTCGCGCGCCGAATTCATCAACTCCATCTAGAATACATTCCCGAGGCGGACGCGAATGAGGATTAAGAGTATATGGACCAGCCGGATAGTACTAATGCTTTGCTGATCTGCTCGAGTTTTGAAGATGGGTGGCTAGGATCAAGGTAACCGATAAAATTTACAGGGGTTAAATCGAGTATGTAGCAGAAATGCGGGCGTTCATCGCTGCTCATTTCTGGATGCTGTCAGGATCCTCTCTCCGCATCTGTGTGTGGGGGGGGCCCGAGTAGTCGTTCCTTTCTTTCCAAGGTTCTCAGCGCTATCCACCCTGCGATCAGTCGTCTTTGTTCCCTCGCTGTCTTTATCTCAGCTATGCCTCACTAGCTCCGGCAGCCGATGCCGCTCGAAATAAGCCAAACCCGTCGGTCATTAAAGTCGGTGATTAGAGACGAAACTTGATCGGCGACAACACCTTCGGAAGACTCTTGAGCATACATGCCTTCAAGAACACAAAGAGCTCTTCAAGCAGCGGTCGCGTACGATCTTGCCGAACCGCACACCGAGTATCAGGCGTCTTTGCGCTCGCCTCTCCGCGATACACCTCAGAGATAATCTTTAGGATCCGTGCACACTCAGAATCAGCAGAAGACTGTGCCTCGATAAACTTCCTCCGGATGTGCGCCAAGCATGCAAGCCGCTCACACCCTACAGGAACAAACACCTCGTTGTATCCGGCATAGGCGTCCGTCTGCACCACTCCGCGGTATCCATCGAGCAATTCCTTAGGCACATCTCCTGAGCGTCCCTCAGCGTAGTGGTACCAGATTATCTTAGGGGGTCCATGAAGCCCCCATAGGTATCCTGTATGGCACGCATTCGGTTTGACCCCATCTTGAACCTTGAGCGTAGTTTCGTCCGCCTGAATGTAGGGACTCATCAAAAGCTCACGCTATAACGCCATGTGTGGCGGCATCAGGCGACTTACGATCCCCTCTATCCAGTCGCACACGCGCTTCCTAGAGAGATCAATCCCTATCCGTGCATACATCTGCTCCTGGCGATGCAGCGGGATTGCGTCCACGTACTTTGAAACCGCTATGTCTGCCAAGAGCCCCGGCCCAGGGCGAGCCCCTTCAAGTGGCAAAATCCCGGCTGGTAGCGGCGCCACGAGTACTGCTGCTCCTTTACACTTCGAGCACGCCATCTTGGGGCGCACATGTTCTATCACTTTAAGCTGTGCCGGTACCTTCTCAAGCTCTTCAGTTCGATATGCCGCTCTTCACGACTATCTCTACGTAAGTGACGACACCACTATCAACTCGAACAAAGCTATCCTTCTTTTGAGCTCCTTTTCTACGCCACCGCTGCTACCCAAACTTGCTCGGGTCAATACCTCGTGCTCGGCAGAAAACCGCCGGCTTCATCCCACTTCGCTCCTGCTGCTTGATTAGATCGTCCCAGTCATCTTTCATCCAAACCCCCTTCGTTACTTAAACGTTCGGGAGGCTTCTCTGATGAATGTCACTAACGTGATACCTGTTGGCCGGAGGACGGACACCTTTAGTTGTGTAGGTGACGATGTCGTCTTGGATTGAGAGTTTCTCCAAAGAGAGGGGAGCTCGTTCGATGTAGCGTGCGACGAACTGCTCGCTTTCTGTGTCGTGGAATGAGTCGCCAAGCCAGACACCGAATCCGGTGTGATCCTGTGAGAGAATTTGTACCACATCATCGTCAGTGATGAGTTCTTGCGTATGGAGATCAAGCTAGTACCCGCTTGAGCAAAGGCTTGCTCAAGTGCTTTCAGGTCTACCTCGGTGAACCTGGTGAATGCACCGTCTTTCCAGTAGCCGTCAGCGAGGCGACCGTGAAGGTGAGGGTGATAGTTCAACGCTTCCCCACGTTGCCCACCATCAGATTTCGGAACGGATTCGGGTACATGCATTCAGTCATTTGCGGATATGTGAATACCAGCTACATCTTACAGGGCATCACAATTCCCGTCCATTTTAAGGGGCCACAAATGCGCGGGAATAGCTGTTTTTATTGAGTTTTACAGCGCTGACCCGCGCATTTGTATCCCGATCAGAACTTCCAGCAGTTTCGAGTAGATAGCGGGAGAATTGCGATGCCCTGTACATCTTATAAATATGCGTTGACATATAATAATAATTAAAATAATATGATTGTATGCGCTCAACTGTCGACCTCGAAAATGCCCTAGATCGCAAGCTTCGAAAGGCCGCGACTGCTCGCAACCTGAGCTTTAAGGATGCCCTAAATCTCGTACTTGCGGCTGGCCTAAAAGTTGTTTTCTCGGACAAACCCAACAGAAAGGCTTATAAGGTAAGGGCAAAGTCTTGTGGATGGATGTCGGGCATAGATACCAATCATCTCGGGGCACTTTACGATCAAGTTGAGATGGAAGGTCAGTTGAAGAATTCCTAATGATAGTACCCGATACGAATCTTTTAATTTACGCATTTAATCGAGATGCGCAGCTACATAAACAAGCAGCTGCGTGGTGGGAGGGGCTACTTAACGGTCGAGAGCTTGTTGGTATTCCCTGGGTAGTAATGCAGGCGTTTATCCGATTGTTGTCGAGTCGTAGCGTAGTTCGAGATCCGTACTCAACCGCCGAGCTTTTTGACATATGCGATGAATGGCTGTCCATTGATGTCGTAAGTTTGCTTGATCCAACACAGAGTACCTACCAAACTTGGCGCGAATTGATGACGCAGTATCAGCTTCCTGGAACCATGAGTACAGACGCCCTCATTGCCGCGGAGGCACTCTCAAATGATGCAACCGTGCACAGCAATGATGGTGATTTTTTGCGATTTAAGGGGCTTCAGTTGGTGAACCCGATGATTTCATAAGCCGCCTTCCCCCCTGGTACATACTAGATTTAACTCCCTTAGCTTCAACTATTTACCTTTAACTTAGGTCTTTGGCGCCAAAACAAGAGCGCACCAGCCGGAATACCATCGCAATCTGCCGGTCAAATTAGCGCGGTTCAGGGGGCTTTGACATTCCTGCCGGGTTCCCTGATCTTAAACCCTCACAGTATGCTGATTGATCGCACTCGGATTGGTTATCCTTACTTGACGGCGCCTCGTCGATTATTGTGATGCGTTGAACTACCATCCGCACCTTCACGGACTCTTGGCAGATGGCTACTGGAAAGACGGTACCCTCTGCAGATTTACTGAGGTAGACCTCAAAGCTATTGAAGAAACCTTCGCTGAGCGGCTGCTCGCTCACAAAGAAAGCGAGCAGTTCGTAGCACGCTATATCGAGCGAGCTCCCTTGTCGCTTGAAAAACTCTCAATACAAGACGAGATCGTTACCTACACCACCAAAGACGGCGCAGCTCACGAGTTTGATGCACTTGAGTTTCTGGCGGCACTATCCCTTAGAGTGCCTCAGGTGCCTTGCTCAGATGCGTATTATCGCCTTCATCCAGGAAGCCCATTCAACCTAAATTCATCAGCAGTTGCGGGTCTGAAAATTGCGCATCTACTCAAAATCAGTGCGTCTTTTGAATTGTCGGTGCTCACCCTGACGGTGCCAGGGTTCAAGCCTCCGACAAGTTCAAAATGCTTTGTGCTTTTGAGTACCTGCGCTATTTTCATCCTCCTTAACTGCTGAATTTAGGTTCAATCAAGGGCATCATGAAGTCACAAGGAATCGCTGACTTTAGAGCATCCCCACCGATCCCGAACTTCATCAACGCGTCCGAAGCTATCGATGAACTACCCTCCTACGACTCCTTTGAGCACGCACCGGATGACTTCTAGAACCAGCTTCCTCACTGACGGGACAGGACGCGTTTACTCTGACGCCCATTTTTCGCAACTGAGCTCCACCTTTTTACCCCTCTTAGGCCGCTCTAAGCCGCATGCCAGAGTCAAACACTACGCCTTTCCATCCAAATTGCTCCCAATCTCTTCCCCATCTCGCCACACGCCGGAGCCCCTCTTTCAGCCAATCACTTAGAATCAACTGCTTACCAAAAAGCGATCGACCTTCTCAGCAATTCATCCTCCTTATGTTCAATTCCCCACCGGGTTTCGAAGATCTCGTAAAGCGACTGTTTATGATTGGGCCCACCTTGCACCGTCCGGAGAGAGTCAAAGAGAAAGAGCGCTTGTCCTTAAAATTAAATGCCAGGAGTTTGCACTTCCAAAAATTTGCAAGAAAAGCTGTATTGTAACTGGTTTGGAGCTTAACGTAATGGCCGTGAGTATGTACCAGGGAGGTAAGCACAAACTCCCCTAAACGTTCGGGCGTTGACAGCTCCTCCGTATTCGTGGATCATACTCCATATATCAAATCGATATTTGGATCATGTTTCCACGAACTATTAACCTACCGAAAGATAACAGTTTTTTTCTGTTTGGTGCCCGCGGCACCGGAAAGACTTCTCTGCTAGAGGCGCGATATCCTCGTAGTAAGGCTCTTTGGATCGATCTTCTTGACCCAAAAGAGGAGCGCCGCTTTGCTGACAACCCCACACTGCTAAGCGAACGGATCAGTGCGCGCCCTAATCAAAGGACTTCTTGGGTAGTTATAGACGAAGTACAAAAAGTTCCCGCCCTGCTTGATGTGGTGCACCATGAAATCGAATCTCGAGGGGTACTATTTGCACTTACCGGATCGAGCGCTCGCAAGCTGCGACGTGGGGCGGCGAATCTTCTAGCTGGTCGCGCATTTGTTTTCTCGCTTCATCCGCTGACGGCGTTCGAAATGGCTGCAAACTTCTCGCTAGACCATGCGCTTCAGTGGGGGACTCTGCCACGAATCTTCGGATTATCGAGCGACTCATCAAAGGAGATGTTCCTTGATGCTTATGTTCACACCTACCTCCGCGAGGAGATAACCGCTGAGCAGCTTGTGCGGAATGTCCAACCATTTAGGCGTTTCTTGGAGATCGCATCTCAGGCTAGCGGCACAATCATCAACTTCTCTGCAATCGCGCGTGATATTAAGGTCGATGTTAAAACGGTGCAGAATTATTTCTCGATTCTAGAGGATACTTTGCTCGGATCTCTTCTTCCTGCGTTTCATCGATCAGTACGGAAGCAGCAGCTGCATGCTCCCAAATTCTATCTTTTTGACTGTGGGGTGAAGCGGGCAATCGATGAAACTCTGCGCTTTATCCCTCTCTCCAGCCAGGAACGGGGGCCACTATTCGAGCAATTTATCATCAACGAAACCCGTCGCTTGAATGACTACTTTCGCGCCAAGTACTCTCTTTCATACCTCGCTACCGCGGGTGGTCTGGAGATCGACCTTGTCCTATCGCGACCACGAGAGGAGCATATCTTTGTCGAGGTTAAATCAAGTGATGCTATCACCAAGGCCCATCTTGCACATCTTCGCTCGTTGCAGGTGGATTTTCCACGTTGTCGATATATCTGCCTCTGTCGTGAATCTCACCCACGATTGGTTGACGGTATCGAGGTAATGCCGTGGCGCGAGGGCTTGGAAAACTTGTTTAGCTAAAAGTGTGGCAGATCTTGATTTGATTTTCGCTGATTTTCTCTCACTTGATTTCTCTCACTGTTCGCGGGCATTAGTTGGTAGCGAATTTAGATTTTAAGCGTGAAGCTTCGCGCGATCTCTGAGAGAAACGCTTTAAGGTAGCCCCCGTCCCTGAGCTGACTGATCAATCTTTTTCCTCTCGATGAGCCGCAGAGCCACCTTCCTGGCAGGGCATCGCAATTCTCCCGCTATCTACTCGAAACTGCTGGAAGTTTCGATCAGGATACAAATGCGCGGGCAAGAGCTGTAAAACTCAATAAAAACAGCTATTCCCGCGCATTTGTGGCCTTTTAAAATGGACGAGAATTGCGAGGCCCTGCTTCCTGGTCTACCTCAGGAGTAGATACTAGATTTAAACCCCTTGTATTTAATGACTTGAGAGTCGGGAGTTCTCCCGATATTTTTACTCCCGTTTTGCGGAGAGCTTAGCCAATTCTATGGCGAGTTCGACCCACCGATCGATAAGTTTTTTGAATCTTTTAAACTCTCTTATC
>JBIKKR010000183.1:0-5414 GCA_044360225.1 Bdellovibrionota bacterium
GAAAGCAGTTCTTGCTCGCGGCCTGACCAAAAACCCGGGATTTTCCCCTCTGTAACTATTACTTACCGCGCACTCTCATGTCGCGATTGATGGCTCGTTGCCAGTCACGAACTCCCGACTCTCAAGTAGAAAGATTAATGCAATAAGAAAGGCTCGAGCTCCGACTAATTCCGGCGCAGTATCGCGGACCTGATTGCCGTACGCGTACAGTCTGAATGCAGAGGTGACGGCTCCTAGAAACGCTAACGCGATCCCAAACCACTTAAGCTCTCCTGCGTTGCCGAAGAGATCCACAACAAGCATGATTCCGAGCAACGCTGCGATCGATGAGACAAGCGCATATGTACTCATCGCGCCTTCTCCTCTTACATGTAAAATTGCTAACAACATCAACGTATGCGTGAAAATGATAGTGATCATCACCGGCCCAGGTATATAGCGTAGCGAAAAAATGACCCCGAAGATCGTAGCTGCCTGACATGCCCCTCCCCACATTGAGTCACGCATCTCAGCCGTAATATGGTGAAAGTTGATCCCACGTAGCCAAGCTGCGCCGACAAGGGTAACCGTTCTAGCAGCCGTCGTAATCAGGACGAGAGACGTTGCATTCATTCCATCGGCATAGGCCAACTTGGCCGCAGCTGGATACAGGCCAAACGATAGCGCGGCCGACAGGATCAGCATGTAGCCGATCAACATGGGCATCTCGTAGAATTAGGCCCCGGTAATATGCCCCAAGAGTTCTTCACTTGACTCGCGCACGATATAGGTTGGTCTTTGTTTGGATTGAACATAGAGCATCCCGAGATATTCACCAATTATTCCGAGCATAATCAACTGAATGCCACCGAGAAGTAGAATGCTTGATACAATCGAAGACCAACCGGGAAGTGATATGTGGAATACAAAAAACGAAAGAAGTGCGTATACTAAGTACGCAAACGCGACCAAGGAGATCACCACGCCAAAAACAGTCGCCATTCTTAGCGGGCGGACGCTAAATGAGGTAACCCCGTGTAAGGCAAGCCGGGCCATGCGAATGAGCGAGTACTTGGTTGCTCCAGAAAAGCGAGAATCAGGGTTGTACGCTATTGAGCACTGTTTAAAGCCCAGCCACGGAATGAGTCCCCGCAGGAAAAGAAAGGGATCGTTCATCGAGGATATGATTGAAGCCACTCGACGGTCGATCAATCGAAAGTCTGCAGCCCCCTCCTCTATCGGATGCTCGGTAAGGCAGTTTATTACTCTGTAGAACAATCTCGAAGTGAGGCGTTTGAGCAATGGAAGTTGCAGATTGGCCTGCCGTACCGTGTAGACGATATCAAAACCCTGCCGCCACTTTTCGATTAGCTGGCCAAGTAAAGCTGGCGGGTGTTGTAGGTCTGCATCCATCATGATGACACACTCTCCGGATGCTTTGTCGAGCCCCGCTTTGAGTGCTTGTTGATGACCGAAATTTCGAGAAAGGGAAACGTACCTCAGTTCTGGATATTTAGTGCTCAGATCTCGCAAGACATCAAGCGTCTTATCGGTACTTCCATCGTCAACGAAGATCGCCTCGAAGCTGAACTTTCCCTCGAGCTCAGCTGATATCCGCGTCATTAGCTCCTCAATATTTCCCTGCTCGTTAAGGCACGGGATGATAATGGAAATGTTTACGCTCATAGTGACCTAGTAGACGGGCAGCGAAACGCCGTTTGTGTATGGACCGGCGTCTGCCGAGTACTAGGATGCTCTCTATGTTACTACTGATGCAAGCGGTAAAAAGCAGACAGTGCGTGCTATGAGCGATCCTTAAGCACTGCAGCGGCAACCTGTAGCTCTGCACCAAAGGCGCAGAGCAAGACAGTTGATGTGCCCTGGCGAAGCGATGGCGTGTCCATCACGTCTTCTAATCCTAGAAAACACGCTGCTCCCGAGATATTTCCTATCCTCGTGATGCCGTCCGTATAGAGCTGCTCTGGTCTTACCTCAAAAGCCGGAACCAGCTCATTGAGCATTCGGATATTTGCCTGATGAGGAATTATGTACACATCGTCAAAGCAGTCGAGCCCCGAAAGAACTCTAACTCGCGGGGCGATACGGGTCCCGAATTCGAATACTCCACGGCCACGCATATGCAGTTGGAAGGTAGACCGTTCGCTACCGTCACCTAGAGCTAAGGCATTCGGAAGATTTATGACATCAACACTCTCACCTGCATAGGTCTCAGATGCAATCCGCTCCACTGAGAACCCTCCTGGTATCGCGGTGTCGTTGGTGACCACCGCTGCTGTAACACCGTCACTAAAAAGGATTGCTGTCTTCCAGCTCGATTTGTCAAGCATCCTGCTGGTGTGATCGCCCGCGATAACTAGGTAGTAGCTGACCTTCCCTGCCAGAGAGTCTACGGCGAGTTGATTGTAGGCTGCCTGCAGAGCCTGAACCCCGCCGGCACACCCCATGCCGATATTGATCGCTAAAAGATGAGTGAGCCCGAGCTTTGATGCGACAAGCGGGGCAAGTGACGGCATCAGGTAATCGGTGGTTGGATTGCAGGAGGAAAAGAGGCCAGTTACCTTTGAGAGTGGTAGGTTGACTTTAGCAAGCGCGTCCCGACACGCGTCAGCCGATAGGGAGACCAGATCCTCATTCGGAGCTATCTTGTGGAGCTGAGAGACGCCAGAGAGTCCCAGGATAGTGCCTGGCTCTCGTTCAAAAAGGAGCTCAATCTCTGCAGCTTTTATCACCGAAGAACCGAGTCGGCGAGCTACTGCTACTATATTTGCTACCATGGTACCAGAATCCTTAGAGCGAGTACTTAAGATCTACTCTACGTGGGGCCAGCCGCGAACTTGCGGGGAGGCGGTTTCAGTCCGCAAGGCGCTCTGGCGTGCAGCTGCGGGAACTTTCGTGCCCTTTTTCGTGCTCTTTAGGCCGGCATCCTGTCCTAGCCGCCCCCTGCCTAGCCTTGCGAAGAGGTCGTCTTTGTAACCCGCTCTTACACAATTGCTCGGCGAGTATAGACCAAAACGCAACGGAGAGCACCCCCGCAAAGACGACTATTTGTCTGCCGATGATTTCCAAACACTCTATGAAATCAAATGGTTGGATTGAACTAGCTGCAGCAAGGGATTGTGCCTCTCTGGCTATTTCAGTCATGCGTAACTGCCATGCACATGGTAGCTTGTTTCATCATGATCGAACATCGCACCATCATCGAACCCTTTAAGATTAAGAGCGTTGATCCCCTATTCCTGCATACTCGGGCAGAACGAGAGCGGTTCCTGAGTGACGCTGGCTATAACGTATTCTTGCTTCCGGCGGAGCAGGTAACATTTGACTTCCTTACCGATTCCGGAACGACGGCCATGAGCGCAGCGCAGTGGGCTGCCATGATGGTGGCCGACGAGTCGTATGCCGGCTCGCGCAGCTTTGCAAAATTTGAAAAGGTGGTGCGCGACCTCACTGGTTATCAGTACGTTCTGCCAACCCATCAGGGACGAGCCGCGGAGCGGCTTTTGTGTTCCGCTCTTGTGAAACCCGGAATGAAGATTCCATCGAATAATCACTTCGATACCACCCGGGCGAACATCGAATTTTCCGGAGCTGCGTGCATTGACCTCGTTATCGCTGAGGGTAAGGACCCAAGTTTGCTCCATCCGTTCAAAGGAAACGTCGATCTTGCTCGACTAGAGCAGTTGCTGGGCGACACTAAGGGGGAGATTCCTTTTGGAATGGTAACGATAACCAACAACACAGGTGGAGGTCAGCCGGTATCGCTTGAAAATATCCGGGCAGTATCAAAGCTCTATAAGCATTACGGTGTACCATTTATCCTCGATGCTTGTCGGTTCGCCGAGAACGCTTTCTTTATCAAGGAACGCGAGCCAGGCCAAGGCGAGCGTTCGGTCAAGGAGATCGCACAGGAGATCTTCTCTCTCGCTGATGGTTGCTATATGAGTGCCAAAAAGGACGCTCTGGTTAACATTGGAGGCTTTATTGCGCTTCGCAATCAGGATTGGCTTGAACAGCTACGGTCACTTTTAATCCTTACCGAGGGATTCCCAACCTACGGCGGACTAGCAGCTCGCGATATAGAAGCGATGGCAGTTGGGCTTCAAGAGGTACTCGACGAACGCTATCTGCGCTATCGGGTTGCGTCGATTCGCTACATGGCTGACGGCCTCAACAGACTCGGTATTCCCACTGTGCAACCGGCAGGTGGTCATGCTGTGTATATCGATGTACGCAGGCTGCTGCCGCATATTCCGCCGCATGAATTCCCGGGACAGTCGCTCGTTTGTGAGCTGTACTGCGCAGAGGGAATCCGCTCGTGTGAGATCGGCTCAGCCATGTTCGGTAGGTTCGGGGCTGATGGGACCTTTATACCTGCGGCCATGGAGCTCGTACGATTGGCGTTTCCGCGGCGCACCTACACGCAGAGCCATTTTGATTACGTGCTTGAGGGGATGGCTGGTCTTGTTGGACGGAAGGATCAGCTGCGGGGTATGAAGCTGTTGTACGATCCGCCCTTTCTAAGGCACTTTACGGCCCGCTATGCCCCTTTGTAGGTTGCGACCCTGGCTAGGTGCACTCATATGAAATTACTAATGTTTTCGGTTTCTTCGGTTCGGGTCTTCAAGACGGTCTGAAGCATAGTATACAGCGACTCAGATAGTGGGATGAACCTGGCGACTTTCTTTTAGTTACAGGTCGCGATAGAAAGGTATCAGTTATGACTACGCACGACTTCGTCTATCAGACTTTTGTCATATACCTCTTCATTAAGAGCCTAGTATTTGCCCCCCTGCTCTGGCTGGCGTTTATGTACTGGTGGTCAGGCCGCCAGATTGAAGTTCCGGCAGAGGAGATCAATACTCCTCCGATGGACCAGGATTTGCTCCCTCAACCGCACCTATACGAGGAGCAGGTTCAGGATAGGCAGGCTGCGTAGGTGTGCGCGTTGGTGTAATCGGTAATTTTACAGCGAGACATTGACTGCTAAAAGTATTGGTCATACAGATCCAGAACTAACCAAGAATCTCTAATGCGGTTTAGCCATTGGCCGAAGAACGACCTTCCAATGGGATTGTCTCCGAGAAAATTTCCCATTTCAGCACGGATCTCGTCCATTTGCTCTTTTCCATTGCGTCTTTGTATCCATAAATTTGCGGCGACTTCGTAGGTCATGTTCGGATTGCTTTGCACTTCACTCATAACCTTGGCTACGTCTTCTTTATGCAGTCCAGGGAACTGCTCGGTCAATGGTCTTGGATCTGTGCTTACTCGGTGGTTTTGCTCCATGATTACTATTGCCGCTCTTATGGCTTCTGGCCCTCTAGTTGCGGCTGAGTCAGTATTGGCGGCTGGTGTTGAAGCAAGTCTCTGGGAATTTATTCCTGTCTCATCGGGGGGGGGGGGGCGGCGAACAG
>JBIKKR010000204.1:0-4054 GCA_044360225.1 Bdellovibrionota bacterium
CCGCGCCCCCCCCCCCCCCCCCCCCCCCCCCCCCCCCCCCCCCCGCCCCCCGCCCCCCCCGCTAACAGTCGGTCTCATAAGTATCTCCAACTTGTACTAACTGGGTTATGCCTTTTAACGGAAATATGTGCGCTAGCAACCCTGCCGTTGGTCATAAGATACCGCATCGCCTATTTAAAACCCCGCGGCACCTCCACTACCTCGGCATCTGCCAACTCCCGAATCATCTTCGCTGTCACCTGCTCGACCATCGGCAGGCGACCGAGAATCGGTACACCTCCTAAACGAGCAATAATCCGCTCGGTATCGGGTAGCTCATTACCGTTAAATATGATGCCGGCAATTGGTAGCTGCCGAGCCTTGAGCGCTTCCAGAGTCAAGAGAGTATGGTTGATGCTACCAAGGTAATGCCGTGAAACCACTACTGCTGGAAGACGCCAACGCTCCAACAGATCGATATTCGTGTAATCATCATTGAGCGGCACAAGTAATCCACCTGCAAGCTCAATCACAAGCCCATCCTGAGTCACAGGCACATCGATCAAGCTTTCAAGCTCAATTGTAACGCCCTCTATTGATGCAGCAACATGCGGCGAAAGGCTCTTACCAAATACGTACTTGGGAGCATGCACGCGTGACTTGCCATTCAAGATCAGCGTCTGCATGACTTGATGATCAACCGGACCATCATCAGTACCGCTCGCTACAGGCTTCCAATAGTCAGCCCCTAGAAGCTCACACAGCACCGCAGAGGCAACGGTCTTGCCGACATCAGTTCCGATACCTGCGACTACAAGCGGCTGACCTATCACGACGTTCTCCGTATATGGTTTAGTAGGCCCTCATCTGAATGCTTGCTCCTTGAGAAAGCGGAGGTATGAGGCCTGAAAGTGAGCTCGAAGTCTGAAGAGCCCTCTCAATGAAGTTCTTTTTGCGATTAGCATAGTGCAACGTAGGCAGCTCGTCGTCCTTTAATGTTACACCAGCCAGTGTAAGCCCCTCTCGTGCCGCATCGTAGACATCACCGAAACCATCCACGAGCCCCAGCTCTTTGGCTTCATGCCCGATAAGCAGTCGACCATCTGCGAACTGACGCACCTTCTCCTCAGGTATCCCACGTCCGGTTGCAACGGCCTTAATGAAGAGTGAGTGCACCTTGCTTGCTGTATCCTCGAGGTACTTGCGCTCCTCATCGGTTATCTGTCGAAATTGATTGCCAACATCCTTGAGAGCCCCGCTCTTTACAGTGATCATAGATATTCCAACCTTGTCCGCGGCTGCCGTAAAGTTCGGTATCTGCATCACGACGCCAATAGAGCCTGTCTGCGTGCCGGGCTGGCAGAATATCTTCGTTGCCGCCAGGCTTGCATAGAGACCTCCCGATGCAGCTACAGAGCCCATTGATACCACTATAGGCTTTAGCGCCTTAAGCTTGCGAACAGCATTGTACACCTCCTCAGACGGCGCAACCGCACCACCGGGAGAATCAACCCGAAGCACAATAGCCTTGGAATCCTTGTTTCGAGACTCTTGGTAAAGAGCCTTAAGAACATCCGTAACATCCTCTATGGGCCCCTCAAGTTCTACCACCGCAACCTTTGGCCCCCCGCCCTTACCTACGGACGCGATCGCCCCCGCTATGATCGGAAGCACGATAAGGGCTATTACCACCAATGTTACAAGCTTTGCTAACCACACCTTATATTCACTCATAACATCCTTTTTCGAACACAATTACACCCTCGTATGAATAACTCATAGCCGGTTGGAGCACCGTGGCAGGGAATTAGCGCGCTTTTCACAAAGTATCGCTCTTAGACCCCTCCACCAGCATAGCAGGGGGAGCATAGCTTGCCTTTGAACGGTCGTACACTCCCAAATCTGCAGTCTCAGGGCATCGCAGTTCTTGTCCATCGTAACCCCTTTTCTATTTTGCCCAGCCGGAGGATGATACGAGCAGCAATAGATTTTTTTTGATAGTACCCCACGATGGATGTAGATATATCGCAACTTCTCCAAGAGTCAGCCTCCATAAAGGCGGCCTTGGCCGCCGACCCGAGCTTTATAGGCGCCGTAGCGGCTTCGGCTGAGCTTATCTTTAACACCCTGTCGCGAGGAGGGGGTGTGTATGCCTGTGGTAATGGCGGCTCCACGTGCGATGCTATGCATTTGGTCGAAGAGCTTGTCGGGCGTTTCAAGCGGAAACGTCGCGGCCTCAAGGCTCAACACTTCATGGACCCTGCAGTGCTTACGTGTTGGGGCAACGATGAGGGATTTGAGGATGTATATCGGCGTTGTGTGGAGGTGTTCTGCGGATCTGACGATGTTTTGGTCGCCATCTCAACATCTGGAAACTCAAAGAACATTCTCAATGCAGTAGAGGAGGCGAAACGTCGAGGCACGAAAGTTATCGGTCTCACGGGCAAGGATGGAGGCTCTCTAGGCCGAATCGCTGATATTGGCCTCATCGTTCCCTCGACGTTCACGGAGCGGATTCAAGAGGTTCATATTACCATTGTGCATATATGGCTAGAGCTGCTTGAGACTCGGTACGGTATCAATAGCTAGAGCTTGCGGGACAGGGACGCAGTTCTCCTCAAGCAGCCATTCCAGCGTATTTGTGGCCTTCTAGAAGGAACGAGAACTGCGATTCTCTGCCGCTCGGATAAGCTCATCTGCGCGAGACTCGCTGATTCCGAACGCGGCACGGACCATCTGTGCGCGCCGAAGAAAAAGGTGTAGGTCATACTCCCAAGTAAATCCAATTCCGCCGTGACACTGGATAGCCACCTCGCATACCTGAACTCCTAACTCAGCCGCTTTGAGAGCCGCAGCTCGTGAAGTCAGCCGTCGCTGCTCCGGGCTCGCACTAAAGCTCCACGCAGCAAAACGGCAGAGACTCGCCAGAGCCTCACTCTCGGCGTACACCTGAGCGAGCTTCTGCTGGATCGCCTGGAATGATCCGATCGGGACTCCGAACTGGTTGCGGGTTTTGACGTACTCGGTGGTCATCTGAAGGACTCGTTGACAGAGACCGCTAACCTCGGAAGCCTTGAGCACTTCAATAGCCATCGAGAGATTTTCCGTTGCTTCTGAGCTGAGCACTGTGCATGTAGCTTTGGTCAGAGAATGCTCAGTAAGTGGGGTTGTTACGTCAAGCGAGGACACCGGCTTACTTGTAGACGGGGGCTCTCCCAGTGTAGAGGCTGCGACCTTTACGGTGGAGAGATTAGCCAAGAAAGAACGCACACCACTCTCAGTGTTCGCAAAACCAAGCAGGAGCGATGCTCCGTCACCACAGAGAGCCCAGCATGCCCTACCCGTCACTGCCACCGAGTCCTGCTCAATGCTAAAGTCGCAACAACCGGGGAAGGCCAAAGCGCAGCCCCCGTGAGCAACTCGCAATAACGCTAAGACGACTCCTTGTTCTGAAGGGTTCACTAGGCTCTCGAGCAATGAGTTGATCAAAACATGCTCAACGCACGAATCAGGTACAAGCGCCCTGCCGCACTCCTCTGCCAACAATGCTAGCTCGATCACACCGCACGGTGGTTCGGTTCCGGAAAAAGCTTCGTACAGCCCGAGGCCTTGCAAAGATTGCCGAAGTTCAGCATCGCTGCGCTGACCGCGTGAGATACGTCCGCGAAGATACTCGGAGGTAACTTGCTCAGAGAAAAACCTGCGCACTACATCGCGAAGTTCGATCTGCTCACTCGTTAGCCGCATAGTTGGCCCTACATCATTCCTAAGAGACCTTTGACTTCATCAGAAGGCTCCCACGCCGGCGTGAAGGTGATAACCACGGAAACTTCTTTAACACCCGGCACCGCCGCCACCTTTGTTTGCACTTCGTGCTTCAACTGCGGTCCTGCTGGACACATCGGCGAGGTAAAGGTCATGTCGATAACTACCTGCCCGCCATCAATCGCGATGTTGTAAATCAACCCGAGAAACCAGATGTCAAGAAACAGCTCAGGATCCTCGACGGTCTGTAGTGCCTCGATGATAGCCTCACGGGTAGGCTCTATATGATTACTAGTATCATCCATACGGC
>JBIKKR010000170.1:0-6208 GCA_044360225.1 Bdellovibrionota bacterium
GCGCACGTTTTTGATAGCCGCATACTTTTTGTCCTGCAGCCCGCTCTCGACCGCCTTTCCCTGCACATCGAGCACCCCTTCTTTGAGTCGAACTAACACCTGAAATCGCATAATGCCTCTCCTCCCTTAGGTACGAAATCTTTTCTCTGCTGCGCCGAACCTGCCGCTAGCTCGCCAGCGCGCGAGTCACAATCCGGTCGACCTCCCTTAGATACCGCTTCAGGTCGAATAACGAATCTATCTCTTCGCCCGATAGCGCTCCGGACACAACTGGATCTACTTTGGCGCGGTCACGTAACGCCGGACCACCGTCGAGCGCAGCGAGAGCAAGCTTCTGGACCGTCGCGTAGGCATCTTCTCGCGTGATACCCCTATCAACGAGCGCAAGGAGTAGATGGCCAGAAAATACTGTACCACGGGTCAACTCAAGATTATCTCGCATTCGGTCGGCAGAAACCACCAAATTTGACACCAAACCAGAGAAGCGCCGAAGCATAAAATCCAGCGCTATACAGGCATCCGGCACGGCGACCCGTTCAACGGAGCTGTGGCTGATATCTCGCTCATGCCACAGAGCCACGTTCTCAAAACAGGCTTGGGCGTAGGAGCGTAGCAGGCGAGCCAACCCGCACAGGTTTTCCGAGAGGATCGGGTTGCGTTTGTGCGGCATCGCTGACGACCCCTTCTGTCCCGGGGAGAAACCCTCCATAACCTCTCCCACCTCGGTTCGCTGAAGGTGACGAATCTCGACCGCAAAGCGCTCGATCGATGCGCCTATCTGCGCTAGGCAGCCCATAAATTCGGCGTGGCGATCACGCGCAACAACCTGAGTTGCTACCGTCTCAGGCTTGAGCTCTAGCTTGGCCATAACGGCCGCTTCTACGGACGGAGTTATGCCTCCATACATCCCTACAGCGCCAGAGAGCTTGCCAACGGAGATCGTTTCTATCGCATGTTCTAGGCGCTTTTGCTGCCGACGGAGTTCGGCGTACCATCCGGCGAGTTTGATGCCAAATGTTGTTGGCTCTGCATGAATACCGTGAGAGCGCCCGATACACGCTGTCTCCTTAAACTCGAGACAGCGAGTTTTGAGGATGGACATTACTCCTCGAAGCTGGGCATCAAGCAGCTTTCCGGCCCGGCGCATCTGAACAGCCAGGCAGGTATCCACTACATCACTTGAGGTCATCCCCTTGTGAACGTATCGTGAGAGCGGCCCTACGTACTCGGCCACGTTAGTCAGGAAGGCGATGACATCGTGCTTGACCTTGAGCTCGAGTTCATTAACGCGGTTAACATCAAAAGCCGCCTTGGCGTTAAAAGCATCAAGGGCCTCCTGCGGGGCATCTCCCGCTTGCACAAGACCCTCAAGTGCAAAACGCTCAATATCAAGCCAAATCGAATAACGGGAGTGGTCGGTCCAAATCGCCGCCATCTCCGGATGGGTGTAGCGCTCAATCATGCACTCATTAGTACCCCGGGAGGTGCCGGGACATCAAGCTCAAGGCAGGGCAAACTCTCATAAATATTGCCACAAAGGAGGGTTTGCAGCCCACTTCCCCGATGTTCGCACCGTGCCAGATATCGTTTCGTTGTCTCAAGAGCTAGGGCTGGGGTGTTACTGTTCTCGCTGAGATGGCCTAAAACTACGTGGAAGAGTTCAGGGTGCATAATCTCTTCAAGGAGCTGCCCGGCAGCCTCGTTGCAAAGATGCCCATGTGTTGAAGCGATGCGCTGCTTGAGTTCCCAGGTATAGCTGCATGACTGAAGCATGTCCTGATCGTGATTCGACTCTAGCAGAATCGCGTTAGCATTCTCGCAGTGTTGATGCACCAAAGTGGTCACTCTTCCGAGGTCAGTGCAGATTACCAATTTAAACCCCTCGGCGTGAATTGAGAATCCAACCGGATCGGAGGCATCGTGGACGATGCTAAAGGGCTGAACGCGTACGGCCCCAACATGAAACTCCGCCCCGGTCGTAAACACCTCTTTACCCCGAGGCTTTGATATGTGCTCCATCGTGGCTGCGTTAGCGTATACGGGAATGTGGTAACGTCGACTCAGCGTGCCAACACCGTGAACATGATCGCTGTGTTCGTGAGTGACCAGGATAGCCTGGATCGTGCTTGGATCGACTCCTATTTCACCCAGCCGCTCCTCTGCCTGCTTTCCAGAGAGCCCACAGTCTACAAGGAACCGCATCCCTGCAGCTTCAACAAAGGTGCAGTTGGCTTTACTACCAGAAGAGAGAGCTGAAAAACGCATAGCCCATAGAATCATGGACGCTACGTTGGAGCAAGAGTTTCAGAACTAGTTCACGATCTTCATCTGCGGGACAGCTGCTGAGCGTTCGTTGAGGATTGAAACAACAGCATCGGCAACCTTCTTGAAAACCTGAGCGCTCGCGCCATCTCCACTTGCAACTGGAGTTCCAGCATCGCCACCTTCGCGGATAGCGAGATCTATCGGGAGTGAAGCCAGAAGTGGTACTCCGAACTCCTTGGCCGTCCTCTCGCCGCCGCCTGCACCAAACACCGGGATGAGAGACCCATCTGGTAGTGGTAGTCCTGCCATATTTTCAATGATGCCGAGAATATCTACGTTGACCTTTTTGAGCATGTTTATCGATTTTCGTACATCCGCGAGAGCTACCTCCTGCGGCGTTGTTACAACCACAGCCCCAGATAGTTTTACGAGCTGCGATAGCGATAGCTGCGCATCTCCCGTTCCAGGGGGCATATCGACGATCATATAATCGAGAGCGCCCCAGCTTACATCCGCAAACATCTGATTGAGCGCTTTGTTAAACATCGGTCCACGCCAGATAACAGCATCATCCGGATGACGGAGGAAGAATCCGAGCGATATGTATTTGATCCCGTACTTAGCCGGCGGGATGAGCCGCTCCTCGTGGTCAGGTACAACCTGACCTCCACCCATAAGCGTGGGTATGCTTGGCCCATAAAAATCGCTATCGATGAGGCCAACTTTGGCTCCGGTCTTGGCTAGCGAGATGGCCAGATTTACGGCCACTGTGGACTTACCGACCCCTCCCTTACCGGAGATAACCGCGATAACTCTACCGAAATTGTTGCTCTCTACGTTGCTTGTTTCCATCGCTATCCCCCTACTACCTCTGCGCCCCGCAGCACCGTATCCTCATCATCCACCATTGGCTGACCATCGGCTCGCGGTTGCACCCAATCCTCGCCATGATGTGCTCGCATCGACTCGCGCTCAAGTAGCGTACGAGGGATGAGCGAATCTACGGATTCCCAGGGCAGAACCTGCTCAAATGGTATCCTGCGCGATACATAAAAGTCCACAGGGGGCACCTCGGCAAGAATCCTGCGATCGGTCTTACGCATCAACCACTTCCACGTTTCCCCCTGGAGCTCAGCTTCCTGAAGGAGTTTCCCAACACGCCTATCTCCGCGAGATAAGAGCCCCTGAAAGTAACTCTCTTTTGGAGGCTCGAAGCGGAGTTCAAGGTTCGGTATGGCTTGGGTAGACTTCCTGACCCGCTCTATCTTTCGGTCGAGGACCTTAGGGGCGAGCATCGGTTCCCACTGAAACGGCGTCGAAGCCTTCGGGATGAATGGATTTACCGAGAGGGTCACCCACGCTAGCTTTCCTGAGGGCTTTGAGACTTCAACTACCGCATCTCTCACATCGATGGCTAACTGAGCAATTGCATCAACATCCTCGTCGGTCTCTGTTGGAAGTCCGACGATAAAATAGAGCTTGAAACCGCGAATCCCAGCTTCGGCCATCTCACGAGCGGCTTTCAATACCTGCTCGTTGGAAACTCGTTTCCCCGCCGCGCGACGCAATCGCTCACTGCCAGCTTCGGGTGCCAGAGCCACCGTTTTGTACTCACTTTCTGAGATACTCGCTGCGAGAACCTTTGATACCTTCTGCGACATGATTGAGCTTAACGAGGCTCTACCTCCCTGGTCAGCAACGCTCTTCGCTAACTTGGAAATTGACTTATGCGAGGAAACTGCTGCGCCTACAAATCCTATAGCATCGCTATTTTCAAGGCCCACTTGGACAGTCTCGTTGAGAGTTTCTTCGCTGCGTTTTCTGATCGGCCGGTAGATATACCCCGCCACGCAGAAGCGACACCCCATCTCGCACCCTCGACCGGTTTCGGTCAAAAACATCGACTTAAATTCGGTCTCAGGTGTCAGGATGCGCGAATGCGTTTTGAACTTCGAGAGATCCTTAACAAAACGTCTACGTGGCCGCTGAGGCACTGCAGCCGAAACCTGATAACGCGCCACGGTGTCGTCGCTGCCAAAGACAGGCTCATAGAACCGCGGCACGTAAACGCCCTCAATCTGAGCCAGCGACAGGAGAAGATCTTCGCGCGAGCTTCCCGCCTGCTTAGCTTCCTGGATCGCGCTCATCATCTCGGGCAGCAGCTCCTCAGCCTCACCGATCACACAGACATCGAGGAAGTTCGCCACAGGCTCTGGGTTTAGCGTTATCGCAGTTCCCCCAGCAATCAGGATCGGCATCGAGAATTTTGAATCGCGAGCCGCGGCATCACGTTCCTGCCACGAGGAAAAGAGCAACGATTGGTTTTTGAGCATCCGAACAAAATGCGGATAGTCGGTCTCAAACGAAAGGCTAAATCCGAGGATATCGCAATCAGCAAGCAGCCGATTGTTTTCAAACGACCGCCAACGCTCAGTATGTTCGGTAGGGTTTTCACCTCCCTCTGGCAGGAATGCGCGCTCAACGATCACCCGATTATCTCGCGCCAAGATGTCATATACTGCCTGAAATCCGAGATTAGACATCGCAACCCAGTAGTGATTCGGATAAGCCAAGTGAAAGCGGATGTCACCTGTATTGTTACTGTATGGGACGACGTAACGCTCGAGCGCCTTGAGCTCGCGATTCGTTGGATTCTTTATCTGCGAACGTTGTGATGCCACCCTACACCTGAAGATTATTTTTTTCTCGCTACTTCCATCGCTGTGAGGTTGCGATAGCTTCTTAGGTTAAGCTCGGCGCGCCGAGCTCCCACGCCCGCGGCCACCTCTTCGCCATCTCTCTGGCCCGGATGTAGGGTATAGGAGTACGATCCGAATTTTACCGTTGCTCCCGATTCGCTCTTTTGAACGAGATCCACATTCACCGAGTAACGGTCAGTTGAGTTGTTGATTACCGAGAAGCTCCAGGTCGAATCGCCATTACGCGACACTGAGCCAGCGATCGGTGGAAGTTCGGTGCCGAAGATATCCCCATTATCGAACACATCACTCACAACACTCGTGCCGGCCCCTGATATGGACGAAACAGCGAGAAGCCCGCTCTTCGGAAGAGCCTTCTTCTTGACCTGTGCTGAGTCGCTCTGGGCCAAAACCAGCCGATGTGCGCTCCCCAAAACCATCGCCAGGGCTAGAGCCAGTGCCTGTAGTGTTCGCATAGAAAATCCTCGAAACCGACCCCTGAGTCTACCAGGATAGGAATCATTGAGGAAGGATATGAGACATGTATGCTCGCTGATAATGCCTTAGGAGGTAGCCAAGCGGCTAGATATACTTCGCAATTCCACGTGCGCGTGCTCGCCACGTAATACCCAAAAAGAGCCATACGCGTGCATGTGAGCTCGACATCTTTGACACGTAGCTGCGGGGCTTGCGGTGGTAAATCCTATTCGGGTACCCTGATGGGCGGAAGTAGGTATCCCGTCACGTAGTTCGGCAAAAGCCTAACCCGAAAGGCTCACATGGATTCGATGCATATACTCATCTGTTTTGTATCCGCCCCGTCACCAGAGGTGGCCCAAGCACTTGCAATGCTGGTTGTCGAACAGAAGCTCGCGGCGTGCGTAAGCATCATGCCGAATGTTCGCTCGGTCTACCGATGGAAGGGCGAGGTTGCGATAGACGAGGAGGTCTTGATGGTTATTAAGACGAGCCAAGCACGGGTATCAGAGTTGAAAGACGCTATCTTGGCGAACCATCCCTACGAGACCCCCGAATTTGTCGCAGTCCAGTCGACCGATGCTTCTAAGGCCTACGCCGATTGGGTATTTGCGAGCACCGCGCCCTAACGCTATTTTCGCTGCCCGCCAAAGGGTCTAATTGCTCCGCCGTTACTATCTCCGCCGTTGAGCGGGGCGTCATACCCATAGCGCTCGCGCCCATCCACGATAACCCCGATCCCACCCGTGCCGTTGCCGAGCGCTTGC
>JBIKKR010000040.1:0-20161 GCA_044360225.1 Bdellovibrionota bacterium
ACCGGCCCTGAGCTCGACCAGGTTTTCATCTTCTGTCCCGTCTCGGTAACGATCTCTTCACCCGGCATTACCGGTGGAAGCCTATCGTTGTACTGTCGGGTTGTCGGTCTTCTGTACCGCTGTTGTTTTAAGCTGGAGGAGCTGCCGTCACCGTATGCATTCTCGATAGGCCCGACGGTGACTACAACAAGGGCCACAGCCACACAGATGTCACGGATGGCGCCACGGATGGAGGATCGTGAAATAAAGGATGGAAATGCGTTGATTTCTTTCATACTCTATAGGGTATCCGAGAACACCGAGTAGCGCCAAATATAAAAGTATTGAATTTACCATGACCTCCCCCGCATCAGTTACAGTGCTTGTTTCCGGACGTGGGAGTAACCTCATGGCTTTACATGAGAAGAGCGACGGTTACGCTATTAGGGCTGTGGTGAGCAATCGGCTAGACTCAGGCGGGTTGGCTTGGGCCGCCGAGCGAGGGATCTCTACTCATACGGTGGTTCGAGATCACTATGGAAGCCTCACCGACTTTAAAGGCGCTCTACTCGAAGTAGTTGCGAGGACGACCCCAGATATCGTCGCATTAGCTGGCTTTATGGTTGTACTGCAACCCGCATTCGTTGAGACTTTTGTAGGTAAGCTCATTAACATTCACCCGTCGCTCCTGCCAAAGTTTCCGGGCCTTGATACGCACCAGAGAGCGCTCGATGCCGGCGAACTGGAGCATGGAGCAACGGTACACTTCGTTGCGGCTGGGGTCGATACCGGGCCGATACTAGCGCAGGGACGGGTGCCTGTGGTGTCGGGCGATACCGCCGAGGCTCTCGCGGTTCGAACCTTGGCGCTTGAGCACAAGCTATACCCGTGGGCACTCAAGCACCTTGCGAAGGGGGATATCAAACTCACCCCAGAGGGTGTCGTCTACAGTGACCAGGTTCGTAGCGCGGCGACCAGCTGTGGGTTTAGTCTGTCGTAAGATGGTTGTTAAGAATGGGTGTTAAGAGAGGGGTACTTTATGCGCGATCTACGAATAACCTACGCTGGACACTCTGCCGTTTTTGTTGAACTTGGCGGAATGCACACTGCAATTGACCCCTGGCTTAAGGGCAATCCGCTCTGTCCTCACGTTCTTCAAGACCCCGGAAGACTCGACCTGATTGTACTCACACACGGCCATTCAGATCATGCTGGCGATGCCGTTCGAGTACAGAAGCTCACAGGTGCCAAACTAGCTGCCACGTACGAGCTGGCGATGATCATGATTGATGAAGGTGTCCCCGCCGATAAGGTGATACCGATGAATAAGGGCGGCGCGGTAACGCTGGGGTCGCTAACTGTGCGGCTCACAGACGCCTTTCACTCAAGCTCGTACGATGGCTCCAAGGGCACCGTGTACGCCGGCGAAGCGTGCGGGGCGCTTTTGTCCACCCCAGATCGTTGTGTCTATCATGCGGGAGATACATCGCTCTTTAGCGACATGAAGCTACTCGGTGAACTCTACGCACCCACGGTCGCGCTGCTACCGATTGGGGATCGCTTTACCATGGGGCCGCACGAGGCCGCTCATGCTGCTAGACTGATCCGACCTCAGGTCGCAATACCGATACACTACAAGACCTTTGATCTACTTACCGGGACATACGCCGATTTTGCCAAGGAGTGCGATGCTCACAAGGTGAAACACAGTGAGCTTCAGGTAGGTGAGAGCGTTACGGTGTAGGTCAGGACCTGTTACCCTCTTACATTGCCTGTTACCCTCTTACATTGCACTTTTTTTGGGAGCGTCCTGGTCTTGTTGCTCGGTGGAGCATCTGATGCACAGGGCTTCGCAATTCTCTCTTCTTAAATGGGGCCAAAACCTGACTGTAATCTCCGAGTGTTTGTCCCAGCTACCAGAACCGAAATGCGGTCAGCAACTAAACGAGGAAACGTAACAATTCACCAGAAAAAAATTAGCGGAAGTATGCGATTAAAACAGGCATTTTTGCCGGACTTTCTTGCTTGTCATCCCCTAATCGGGGATGCGCTATTTTGGTGAATAGTTAGTTTTTTCCACCCCGGATTTGCTCCGCAAAACCGCCCCTTAATAGGGGCTTACGTGAAAGAAATGGATTATGCTGAATAGTTACGGGGAAACTAAATAATGGTGCCCAAGAGAGGACTTGAACCTCCACGACATTTCTGTCACCAGCACCTCAAACTGGCGTGTCTACCATTCCACCACCTGGGCATGTGCTTCGGCAGTTTTTACACCGCCTGCTCGAATACTCCAATATTCTTCCGGTAGCCTGCAGCCTTATGGACCCCTCACCCCTCAGTCCCTACTTAGTCGGCTCGACTGGAGCCTGCGCCGGGGCCGCAGCAGCTGGGTCTTTAGGGCCAGCCTCGTTTGCTGCAGCTTGAGGTGCCGCAGCTTTTGGCTCGCTGGGTTTAACACCAAGCGCCTCTAAATTCAATCCCTCGGTGATATCTGAACGACTTCCGGTAACACTACCTCCGGTCGCTGCAAGTCTCACCAAGAGCACTGATGTTAGCATGAAGCAGATTGCAATTAAAGTGGTCGTCTTCACAAGAAGTGATGATGCGCCGCCCACTCCGAACAACGAATTGGCACCACCACCCATTACTGCGCCGATATCAGCTCCTTTTCCTTGCTGCAACAGGACCAGGCCAACCAAGATAACCGCGAGGATGACATGCAGGGCGAGGACGAACGTGTACATAGATGACCTACGAGATAGAAATTACCAGACCATTACCATACGGGAGACCAGCGGATACTAGCACTCAATTCCTGTAGGTGAAAAGATTTCGAGTAGAAAGATTGCGGGTTGAAAGATGTACCACCATCCCAACAAAGCTTACCAGTAGGAGTGGTATGAGAGGCGTAACTGCCCCAGCAAACACCGATGCCAAGACCATTAAACCGCCGAAGCCAACGAGTAGTCGCACCCTATCCACCGTGCGCACATCGGTCCGACAATCCATGAGGAGATCCTCAAGCGGACCTATCTCCGGGTTGAACGCCACCACCGTCGAACGGTGAATCGCTCCTTCACGCGGATCGAAAAACGTCACGTCACGCGTTGCCATCTGGCCCACCAGCGCTGATTCGTTCCCCCTCACAAGGAGGGTTTCATCGCCCAGGCTCCGAGCCACACCTGGAGCAACCGAGACCTGCACATCGCCAGCCCAGATACTCGAATGATCCGCACAGAGAACCGACGCCTGGCCGTCAATAACATGAGCTCTAGCCACAACGTCGTCGTCGATCGCCACCATCACAAGGTGCTCGCCAAGCGCCGGTGCCGCACCATCACTTGGTTGAATCATAATCCCGCGCTCGACCAAGAAATCCTCGGTTCCGACTGAGAGTTCAACGCCATGCACCGAACCGCAGATCCCGCGCCCTATGTACTCACGAAGCTCGACAACCCGCTCAACTGATGGGGTCCTGCCGTGACGACGACAGTACTCCGCAAGTGCAGCGAGGACTGGGTCCTCTGCTCGTCCAATTAAGGCACAGACAAAATCGCACAGCGCTGAGGGCGCAAGCCGATCATCGAGCACATCGAGCGATACTGCCTTAAGCAGCGATCCCTCTCCGCACCGGGAAGGATCGCACTCGACATTTCTGACCGCCGCAAGGTGTTTGACCGAATCTGCGGTGCCGAGCAGATACCCGCGTTGCATCCAACTTTGAACCAGTCCTCGTCGCAAACCGTGTAGCAGCAGACCGACGCCACATACGCTACCAAAGAGAGCGACCGTACCTGCTGCGAGCAACGCCTGGGTATAGCCCGGGGTACGCTCATGCCAGAAGATTCCAGCAGAGAGCGCCAGGAACAGTATTACCAGAGCAGACCATCGCGATGCCCGCGCATCCTCTACTTCTAAACTCTGCCGAGCTTCTTGAACCATCGGTGCAACTGCCGATTGCAGTTGATGAAGAGAAGCATCATTGGTCGTGGTAAGTGCAACAACCGTCGCATTTCCCGCGAGCACCTCTGACCCGGCATACACAACTTCATCTTCCTCACGGATTCGAAAAGCCGAGATTGGCGAGAGTCTGCGCTCGTCTAGGGCAACACAACCGCTCTGAATTCGACCATCAACGGTGATCATGTCGCCAGCTCTGCACTCGGTTGCCTGACCAAGCGAGCTTACTCGATTCGATATCGGCCGCGGAAACACAAAGTCATCATCGCTCCGAGCTACCCGAAGGCTCCGAAGAGCTAAGCCGCTACCGATCAGCAGTGTAGCTGCGGCTAAGGCTGGTGCTGCTGCAAAAAGCGGGGTAATGGGATGTGCCTCACCTGCGATAGTTGCCATAAAGACAGCGGCGCACACCGCTGTTGCTCCTATAAAGGGAAGCACAGCGAAGGGCGCTCTACGAAGGACTGGAACAGCACTCAATCTGAGGCCCTCAACTGCCACGACAATCGCGCTTAGAGTAGCGCAGATTAAAGCAATCAAGTTCGTTGGCTGGTCCCCCGGTTTTGCAGCTACAGAGAGAAATGCTGTTAGGGAGACTGCCACCAGAAACGTCGCTACGAAGAAGCGCACACGAACCGAGGGCCATGTTACACCGCGCCCTGGTCCATAGACTAAGTCAGCGTGGGCTCTGCCTGAATGGCTTGTAGAATCTCCTTGCGTGGGAGAATTACCGGTTCGATCAAGGGGCTCTGCCTGCTCTTCCGCGACACTAGACACGCTGCCGTTTGATATCACTGCTACCACTGCGCAACCGCCCCCTATTCGTAAAATCTGGCTCAGCCAGCACTACTCGGACTTGGTGCCTGTCTCTTGTGCAGCTTGAGCTGCCGTACCTGCAACGTACTTCTTCTTCAGCTTGGAGAGCTTCTTGTCTTCAAAAACCACGTGCTTACGAGCGATTGGATCGTACTTACGAAGCTTCAGCTTTGCCTCGCCTTTACCCTTCTTCTTGTTCTTGCGGTTAGTATAGAAAAATCCTGTGCCTTCCGACGAAACGAGGAAGAAAGTGTCTTTTGGAGCCTTTGCCATATCAAATCCTTAGGTCTGTACCACGAACCCTCTTTTCTAGCCTAAAACAGAGGTGCTTTCAAGTGCTGGGGATGCATTCGAACTAGTGAGTACAGGGCATCGCAATTCTCGTCCATTTTAAAGGGCCACAAATGCGCGGGAATAGCCGTTTTTATTGAGTTTTACAGCGCTGGCCCGCGCATTTGTATCCCGATCAAAACTTCCAGCAGTTTCAAGTAGATAGCGGGAGAATTGCGATGCCCTGCTAGTGAGTAGCAGTTCTCTCCCATTTTAAGCTCGCACTACAACCGACACAGCATTTCCTCCGAAACCGGCCGCGTTGACCATTACAGCGCTGCCTGGCTCGAGGGGTCCACCAGCAACCTCTCGGTTACTATAGGGGAACCCAGGCCAGACAAGCCCTCCTAGCAGGGCATCTGCAAGGCCAAGGCTGAGCATCCCGGAGGCGCCATACGAGTGTCCCGTGAGGTGCTTAGTCGACACGGTTAGCACGTCACCGAAAACTCGCTCGATAGCGCTCTTCTCGGCCTCATCGCCACCACGCGTCCCTGGCGCGTGCGCGACTACTGCCCCTATTCTCACTCCTGCTCCGGCGGCGCTGAGGGCCATCCGCATGGCGCGCTCAAAAGCCGCTCCATCCTCCGAAATCCCCGTTGCCGATGGGATCGATTCAAGCGCCCAGCCGATACCGATAAGCTCGAGATCGCCTGGCCTGAGCTTATACTCGTCGTTAGCTGCCACGAGCAGCGCAGTACCAGCACCCTCTCCGAGCACTACCGAGTTCTCTCGCGCCTCGAAGTCAAGCGGACGGCTTGGCCATGCACGATAGGTGCCCCCGTAGATCCGCAGCGCCTCAAGTTGGGCAACCGTATACGGCGTGAGACAGGCCTCACTTCCACCAAAGAGTGCGGCCTCGGCCATTCCACTAGCGATAAAACTCTTAGCGACCAACAGCGACTGCAGCGCCGAAGAACAGGTCATTGACGTTGTTATTGCCGCGATCGGCTGCGATCTGTCGCCACAGCTACCTGTATTGCCGTAGCAAGACAGATACTCCTGCGCAACCCATGAAGAGATATTGCCCGCAGTTGTTGTGGGAGATGTTAGTGAGGCCACCCTCCCCTCGCGCCCAAATCGGTGTAAGCTTTGCTCAAGGGCCATCGTTGGTCCTCGAGAGGAACCGATAGAGATGCAACCCACTCCTGTTGTGATACCACCGATCGAATGCAACCTGGCGAAGGTGCTACGCGCCGCGGCTATCGCCAGGTGCGTTGTGCGGTCGAGCCGGTGGTACCTCTCATCGTGTGCCACCTCGCGAACGAGACTGTCAGCGCCCTCTCTAAGCGCAAATACAGGAGCTCTCCCAATTCGGGCCTGAATACTGCTTACAGGGGCCTCGCTAAGCCGCATTCCGCCCTCCCACACAGATGTCGGCGAATCTCGATGCGCGCCCAGAGCCGAAAGAACCGAGAGTCCGCGAACGATACAGCGAATTTTATGAGCCATGTGTACCCCCAACACGTTGAGGGCTCTCGTGCACAACAGAACGTATGACCGCCAATGCTTGCGCTACCTGATCCAATGAATTAAATGAGTGAAGGCAGATGCGGATCCGCTCAGTGCCGTTTGGTACCGTCGGTGCCCTAATAGCTCTAACGATGAACCCTGCATTTTGTAGTGCTCGTTCGGTCGCAAGGGCTGCTGAGTTGCCAGGCACGATCACCCCTTGAATCGGGCTCTCTGACGGCAGGAACAATAGCTCTTGGTAGTTAGATTTGTGCAGGCGCATCCCTCGTATTAGCTCTCGCAAATGCAGCCTCTCCTGGTCGGAGTCCTTGAGAATCCGGTAGGCCTCCTCAATAAAGCGTAGCGTTACTAGATCTGTCGCTGTGGTGTAGATAAACGAACGCGCTGAATTAATAAGGTGCTCGCGGAGGGCGTATCCTCCCACTACACACGCTCCGCGGTATCCAAGCGCTTTACCAAAGGTGTGCACACGTGCAAGAACTCGCGCGCACAATCCCAACTCAGCAACTAACCCAGCTCCCTGCGGGCCATAGATACCCGTTGCGTGAGCTTCGTCGACCACTACATACGCGCCGAAACGCTCGGCCAGTTCGATTATCTGAATAAGGGGCGCCTGATCGCCGTCCATTGAGTAGACAGACTCAACAATGATGAAGCATTCGCCACGGGCATTTTTGAACTTTTCTGATAGATCATTGACGTCGTTGTGACGGAAGGAGTACGATCGTGCGGGGCTGAGGCGGATACCGTCGCGCATCGAGGCATGCACTCGCTCGTCGTACAAAATAGTATCAGTGCGACTTGCTAGACTCGAAAGAAGCCCCAGGTTTGCTTCGTACCCAGAGCCAAACAATAACGCCGCTTCAGCCTGATGAAATTCGGCTAATGAGACCTCAAGCTGTTCATGATCTCGCGTTGTGCCGGAGACAAGCCTCGACCCGGTAGCTCCGACCTTAGGAAAACCAAACCGATCCGTATCGCTTTGCGATTGGTTAAGCGACTCCAGCATACGAGCGATTACCTGCGAAGTAGCCAACGTACCCGCGATCCCAAGATAGTCATTTGAGCTCAGATCAACCCCTCCGCACTCGACTCGGAGCGTACGGACCGCATCTCGCACAATCCGCTCGCGCCGATGGGATTCAAAGTTTTCGGGGATCCGTGCTGACATTCAGTGCTATCGCTAAAACCGTACTCTGAAGCTACAGTGCAAAACGGCTTGAAGTATGGTATCAAACCGGAGGTATGTGTGGAAGCATAGCTACTCTCACAATCATACACTGTAACGGTAATACAGCGGCAAAATATGAATATCCTTGAAGAACTCACCTGGCGCGGCCTGATACAGGACATCTCGGACCCTGAGGCATTCTCAAAGCTCCAGCCCGGTGATGCGTGCTACATCGGTTTTGATCCAACGGCGACATCCCTGCAGGTTGGCAATTTGGTACAGCTTATTGTTGCGATTCACCTAACCAAGGCTGGCCTGAAGCCGATCCTGTTGTTCGGCGGTGCTACCGGAATGATCGGCGATCCCGGCGGAAGGAGCACCGAGCGCAATCTCATGTCTCTCGAAGATGTTGCTCGAAACGTGGTGCTACAGTCTGAGCAGGCTAAAACTCTCTGGCGTAACGCGGGCACCGACGTCGCCCCAGAGTTCGTAAACAATATCGATTGGACCCGTGGCGTCTCATACCTTGAGTTCCTTCGTGATATCGGCAAGCACTTCACCGTTAACTACATGCTGCAAAAGGATTCAGTGAAGTCGCGCCTTGCAGGCGAAGGGATCTCTTACACTGAGTTTAGCTACATGCTACTACAGGCGTTTGACTTCCTGCATCTCTATGAAAACAAGCGGTGTCGATTGCAGTTTGGTGGTTCAGACCAGTGGGGTAATCTGACAGCAGGACTTGAGCTGATCCGGCGAAAAATACAGGGCGAAGCCTTTGCATTCTCAGTTCCTCTCGTGACAAATTCAGAAGGGAAGAAATTTGGTAAGAGTGCTGGCAACGCAGTCTGGCTTGACCCGGCGCTAACCTCACCGTATCAGTTTCATCAGTTTTGGCTCAATGTGCAGGACTCGGAAGTTGTGCAACTGCTAAAGGTTTTTACATTCACTCCGAGAGGTGAGATCGAGGGCCTCGAGCAATCAATGCGCGACCACCCTGAAAAGCGCGAGGGTCAGAAGTTTCTCGCCGATGCGCTCTGTGATCTCGTTCACGGCAAAGCAGCAACCGAAGACGCAAAGCGCGCTGCTGGAGCGCTATTCGGTGGCTCACTCGAAGGGCTCTCAGACCGCCAGATATTGGAGATGTTAGCGGATGCTCCCAGCACGACACTCTCTCGTGAGGAGGCTCACAAGCTTGATATCGTCGCGCTCGTTGGGTCGACAGTTGCCTCATCAAAGGGTGAGGCCAGACGGCTGATTCAAGGGGGTGGGATGTATCTCGATGGCGAGCGCGTCACCGATGCTACCCTCCAGGTTGCATCGACGAAGCTGTTCGAAAAGGGGTTTGTCGTGCTCCGCAGTGGCAAGAAAAACTACCACCTTGTAAAGGTAAAGGATTAGCGTCCCGAGGGGCCCATGACGGCGAAAAGTGATATCGTCTACGCCATCGGTGATGCCGTAATCGTCACGGCTCTCAAGGCGGAGGGCACCGTAATCGCGCAGCTAGCACATAGTTCATATCGGGTTGCCCTTCGATCGATCCACCTCACGGTCAGCCAGGCTGAAATCGTGCCAGTAAAGGCGTCAACGCGAGGAAGCCTGACGGCGTCGCACGCCGCCTATCTTAAGGCTGCGAACAGAAAGCAAGCAGTCAAAAGTTCAATCGATCTCCATGGGCTGACAGTTGACGAGGCGTGTCGCTCACTAGAAGCCTGGCTCAATGCATCGATCGTATCGAATGCACAACACGGCAAGGTTATCCATGGACTCGGCACTGGTCGAGTTCAACAGGCTGCCCACGATATTCTTCGGCGCTACTCTGCAGTAAGGGCATTTCGGATCAATGCCGCAAATCCTGGGGAAACAGATGTATATTTCGAATAGCAACGAGCCCTAGAACTGTAGGTGCTTTACTGTGTTTCCTTTGTTGATAAGTTGCTTGAGCGAATCGATGCCAACTTTTAAGTGCTGCTCGACAAATTGAGCGGTGACTTTTTTGTCGCTCTCCTCTGTTTTGACCCCTTCTGGGATCATCGGTTGATCGCTCACCAACAAAAGTGCCCCGGTTGAGATCTCGTTATAAAAACCAACGGTAAAGACCGTTGCCGTTTCCATATCGATCGCCATAGCTCGTATACGTTCAAGGTAGCTGCGAAACTCCGCGTCGTGTTCCCATACGCGACGATTCGTTGTGTACACAGTACCTGTCCAGTAATCCAGGTCATGGTCGCGGATAGTTGTGGAAACTGCCTTTTGCAGGGCGAACGCTGGCAAGGCAGGAACCTCTGGTGGAAAGTAGTCAGCGGAGGTACCCTCACCACGAATCGCGGCTATCGGCAGTATCAGGTCGCCGATCTCGTTTTTCTTTTTCAGCCCCCCACATTTTCCGAGAAAAAGCACCGCGTAGGGATCTATGGAGGAGAGGAGGTCCATGACTGTCGCCGCCGTGGCGCTACCCATGCCGAAATTAATAATTGTAATCCCACCTGCCGTGGCGCACTGCATCGGTCTGTCTTCTCCAATCACTGGCACACCATGCCACTGCGCAAAGAGCCTGACGTAGTTGCTGAAGTTAGTCAGAAGGATGTATTTACCGAAATCCTCGAGCGCTTGACCTGTGTACCTCGGCAGCCAATTCCGGACGATCTCATCTTTTGTCTTCATGGAACTCCCTATTTGGAAAAACTTCTCTTAAATCCAGGCCAGTACGGCACGTTCCTTCGATATTCTTGAAACTGCTCTCCATAAGAGCGCATTTGCCTGCGCTCCTTGAGGACTGGGGCAATGAGGCAGTACAGGCTCCATAGCACAGCGACCTCTAGCTTATCGGCGCTCCACACTGGCCCAGTCCAGAGGGTTAGCATGAACGAGAAGTATATCGGTTGCCGACACACCGCGTATATCCCCTTTGTTGGAAGGCCAGGCCACGCGATTGATGGTAGCCGCTTCCACACCGATAGCCAACCGATATACCCGAGTTGGACACCCAGATGCCCCTGCCACATCGATATCCCCAACAGCACCCACGAAGCTGCGAAGCAAGCACGGGGAACGGCTAACGCCGCCCCCTGAGGCTCCCACAAGATTTCACCTGACGGGGTCCAAAGCAAGAAGAACGCTATGAGCTGCAGAGAGGCGATTAAGACGTAAGTAGTAGGTTGTAACCGTTGGGCTATACGCCTAGGAGCCAGCCGATTGAGGGCCCGCCTGCCACTCTTTGAGAGAAGCGCTGAATGGAGCGCCGGAAATTGAGCTATCAGAACGAGATTGGTGACTGTCCGCGTCCAACCGCGGAGCTGGCCCCAGCTATTTTGAAGGCCATGGTATAGCGAGTGAACCATCAACGCCACGGAGACAACGAAGAGCGCCAGGGACAACACTCCATAGAATGCAGCAGCGACTTGGTCGGTACCTGTCAGATTACAGAATCGTGTTCGGTTCAAAAGCCTCACACGTCCAGACTACCCCTGCTAGTTTCACTGCGCAACGATGGTAGAGTCGCCGAGACCTGTAGCGGGGCTACTCCCGCATCGCCGAAACCTGTAGCGGGGCTACTCCCGCATTCGAGACCTGTAGCGGGGCTACTCCCGCGTTCGAGATCTGTAGCGGGGCTACTCCCGCGTTTCGAGATCTGTAGCGGGGCTACTCCCGCGTTCGAGATCTGTAGCGGGGCTACTCCCGCGTTTCCGAGACCTGTAGAGGGCTACACAAGCGTTGTTTTACGGAGTGGGCGACACGACGAAACTTCTAGGTTCCTATCGAGATCTGTAGCGGGGCTACTCCCGCGTTTTCGAGATCTGTAGCGGGGCTACTCCCGCGTTTCCGAGACCTGTAGAGGGCTACACAAGCGTTGTTTTACGGAGTGGGCGACACGACGAAACTTCTAGGTTCCTATTTTCGATATACAAGTATCGAGTCTGAAAATGGTGTACCGGCATGAAATATCATCCCAATGGCAGTGTTCTCTTTGTGACCTTCACGGTAGAGGAGGGATTACTGTTCCTAAGCAATCCACTGTGCCGAGCAATCGTTCAGAGCTGCCTTGCAGCCGCCCAGAGTCTATATCCGGTCAGGATCTCGCACTTTCTAGTTGAAGCGACCCACATCCATCTGGTTATTACAGTCTATAATCCAGAGCACGTGCCTGCTTTCATGAGGCACTTTAAGACCGAGTCAGCCCACATGATAAACTCGCTGTTAGGCCGAAAGAAGAGGACTCTTTGGTGTGAGGGATACGATAGCCCTACAGTTCTCACCTTTACCAAGGCGATGATGGTGATCGCGTACATTTACTCTAACCCTGGCAAAGACAACCTCGTACGATCAATCGACGAGTATCCAGGGCTCTCATCCTGGCACATGTTTAAGTCAGGAGAGCGGTTAAAGGTGTGGAAACGGTTACGACGCCCGCAGTTCCGGGCCCTTACTAAAGACAGTCATAACCTGAGAGGTTACACCAAGGAGGCAGAACGGCTCCTAGCGGATTCAACAGAGCTACAAACCTTTAAGCTCGAACCAAATGCCTGGCTTGAGGTCTTTGGCATAACAGGCCCAGCAGAGCAGCAGCGAATTAATGCCAAAGTAGTTGCGCGGGTTCGAACCCTTGAAGAGCGTGCAGCTCGTGTGCGCGAACGAGAAAAAAAGAGCGTCATAGGTCGTGAACGACTTATTAACCAGCGCTTTGATCAGACCTATCGTCCTAGCAGAAAGAGTAAGCGGATGTGGTGCCTTGCTGAGAGACGGGCCATTCGAATGGCTCATATCAGAATGTTTAAGAAATTGAAGCAGGAGGCTCGGAGAGTTCTTGCTCTTTGGAAACAGGGCGATATGACTGAGAGGTATCCACCTGGGCTATATCCACCATCGTTTCCGAAGTTAGCGAACGCCCTTGTAGTCTGCTAGGACCTACCCATATCACCTTAGTGCGTTCTCCGATTCGCAGTGCGGAGGTGTATCTACAGTTCACCTTTTTGATGGCCGGATTAGGTCATTCTCGGCTTGCTCAGAGGTCTGATGAGTTTCTAGGTCTCCCACAGTCACCCTAGTAGCCGGGCTAGAGGCTCACCGGGCTAGAGGCTCAAAAGAGGCTCAAAGGGTAGCCCTGTTCCCGAGACTGCTACAGTTGCACTTTAGCTGATTTGGGTTCATGATCTCGCCTGAGCATCGAATCTCTAGCAATTTAATCATGCTAATCCTTAAACCTTCCCGAATCTTGCTACGTGCGGTAGTACGCATAGCTCTGGCAGCGTCGACACTCCTTCCAGGAACGCTTCAAGCTACACCCGAGACGTGGCCTTGGGCGCTGCCGCAAAACATCTCAGACGCTCATGCGATTGTTTCATTTAAGGTTGACTCCACGTGGCACCTTATTGAAGGTCACACCTCTGGCCTAACGGGGCGTGTGTGGCTATCTAATCCGAGAGACCTACTTTCGGTTCAGGCAAGGATCGACTTTCCGGTAGCACGCTTTAATACTGGAGGTGAAATGCGTGATGAGAGGATGCGTGAGGTCATGGACAGCGCACACTCACCGAATGTTACCATCCTCGTCGATTCTCTAAAGCCTGAGTGCGACTCCGCTACGTTTAGGAGGGTGGGAAGTTGCGCAACACGCGTCTCGACACGCCTACAGATTCGTGGCCACGAGCGACCACTAGAGCTCCGCGCCGAGCTAGTATCGGGTAAAAATGATAGTATGTTGCGGGGTGAGGCACGTTTCTCGTGGGCTGAATTCGGTGTCGAGGATCCGTCGATCCTGATCGCGCGGCTTGATCCCGAGGTGGTCATTACGTACTCAGTCGCGATACCTAACGCAATAAACGGATAGAGATATGGCGGTAATTCGGGCTACTTCGACGCGACTTCCTAGCTTCACATACTCAAAGGCGGATATCTGTGCAGTCGGAGATCGTTGGCTAAAGGATGCGCCGCATGAACTTGAGCTATTCAAGCGTTTCGTCTCGAGCTCTCAGATTACGCAACGTCATTTCGCTGTACCTCTCGAGACGATCCTTTCACTCGGTGGGCCTGCCTCGCGAGCGCAACATTTTCAGGAGCACGCACGCCCCCTTCTCTCCGCGACGATCTCCCAACTTCTAACCGATGTCGCCATCGACCCACAAACGGTCGACCACCTTGTATTCACCTCGTGCAGTGCGCCCACCATCCCCGCTATTGATGTTGGTATCGTTGACGATCTTCGGCTCCGGCGTTCGCTTTCACGAATTCCGGTCTACCAGCACGGCTGTGCGGGCGGTGTTGTTGGTTTGGCGATGGCTCATCGGGTGCTTAGGTCAGGCCAGACAGCTATCGTATCGTCCGCAGAGCTCTGCTCGCTTGTTTACCAGTCAGCTGACCTCACAGGCGGCAACCTCGTTGGTTCTGCGATCTTTGGCGATGGCGCAGCAGCGGCTCTTTTACAAGAAGTGGGTCCAGGGCTGGCGATCATCGATGCTCGTTCGCACCTCGTACCGGAGTCTGCCCACCTGATGGGATACAATTCCGAGGATAACGGCCCACACCTGCGACTTGACCGAGCTCTACCGCAAGCACTGGCACAACACGCGCCCCCGTTTATTACTAGCTTTCTCTCTGACAACGGACTCGCCCCAACAGAGATATCTTGGTGGCTCTTTCACCCAGGAGGGGTTAAGGTTCTCGCCGCGCTCGAAGAAACATTAAAGATCGAGCGTTGCAGGTCGCGCTGGGCCTGGGATATCCTTGAGCGGTTTGGCAATATGAGCTCGGCATCGATTTTGTTTGTTCTTGATGCGTTTATGAGAAGCTCTACCGCAAAACCAAACGAGTCGGTATGCATGGTCGGGGTTGGACCAGGACTGACTATTGAAGCTATTCTTCTGCGGCAGAAGGTCAATTAACCTCTGGTATGACGCCTCCTCATCTCCCCTCCTCCATCTTCACGTTTTGTCTTGCTCTCACAGTAGTCCAGCGACTCATCGAACTTAGACGCGCCAGAAAAAACAGGAGCTTTATGACCAGCCAGGGCTTTACCGGGGCCGACAGCGATGGCTCCTACCAGGTGATGGTCGCGGTGCATACATTGTGGATCGTGTGTACGGGACTTGAGGCTTTTTACACCCCACTATCCATGCCGGGTCTATTAGTAGCATTGGCAGTCGTTGTGTTCGCGGCGGCGCAATTCCTACGAATTGCAGCCATTCGAACACTTGGCAAACAATGGAATACTCGCGTCATGACCACTGAGCTTACGGCTGATGCGCACAGGGTTGTTGCTGCCGGCCCCTACAGGTATGTGCGGCACCCCAACTATGTAGCGGTGATACTTGAGTTTGCATCTCTGCCGTTAATTGGCGGTGCGATTCTCACCGCCCTAATCGGCAGCATTGCGAATCTGTTGGTTGTTAGACATAGAGTGTTGGCTGAGGAGGCGTGCCTCTTCAAGAGACCTGGGTATGCTGCAGCTTTTTCCGACATTCCGCGTTTCATCCCGCGCATTCGTCTGATAAAATAGAGGTGTGCATCGCTCAAAGGCATCAGCTCAGGTGGCAATTATCGGGGCATCACTTGCAGGTTCTGCCTGTGCGATAACCCTCGCTTCGCAGGGTGTGCAAGTCGTTGTTCTTGATCGCATTCGTTTTCCGCGGCGCAAAGCATGCGGCGAGGGGCTCTCTCACCTGGCGGGGCGTCTGCTCGCTCGGCTCGGAGTCCAGGATGAACTAGTCAAACATTCAAGTCAGCAGCTTTTTGGTTACAGATTTGCGTTACCCCAAGGATTTCGGCCACCAGACCAGACGTGTGTGATACGGGCAGACTCGCTGCGTGCATGGGGAATCTCCCGTGCAACGCTCGACACGGCAGCTATCGAGCGACTTCAGCGATTGCAAGCAGCAACTGTGCTCCTGGAGCAACCAGTCAAAGCTATCACTCGGAACAGAGATTCATGGGAGGTTATTACTGATACGACTCGGGTCTTTGCCAACTATGTAGTGCTTGCCACCGGCGCCAATCCGCAGGCGATCGGTCGCTCGATTGTTAAAGAGACTCGTCCACCTTCCTCTCGTGTAGGTATTACTTGGTTTGGTGAGTTCCCTCAAAAAACACCCTTGTGTGAGGTGTGCATCATCCCTTTTCCACACGGTGAAGTGTACATCACCGCGCTCTCTGGGGGCACGGCCAACCTAAGTGCGGTAGGAACGAGCAACTTCGTTCAGAATCTGAGAGATCCCGCTCGTCTACGAAAAGTTATCCTCGATGCCATGCGTCTGGAAGTCACCGTATCGGGTCAATCGACGGGTGCAGCACATTTCAGCGCAGCTCATAGGAGCCTTGACCCGCGGATCTATCTCGTTGGAGACGCCTATGAGAGCTTTGACCCGCGATGTGGCCTTGGAATGACCCATGCACTTATGAGTGGTATTGCAGCCGGAGAGAGTATCTTGTCGGCGCTCCAAGGGGCTCAGTCGTCGGTCCAGGCCCAACAACGATATGAAGCTCGACATGAGAAGACAGCTCGAGCGATTCGGCGCTATAGTGGCGCGATCGGGACGTTCATCAGCACATACCAGCGTTATCCAGAAGCGACCGTCTGCGCTCAGCGGATATTGGGTAGCCTTAGCCTAAAATTACTTGACCAGCTGGCTCCTTCTTTCGAGGTCGAAAAATCGAATCCGTTCTTAGCGGCCTGCTAGCCCACTGGCAAAGAGAAATAAGAGCACCATAGCAACTGCTACCTTTTCTCGAGCCAACGGCTGAAAAACTTTGCGGTAAGACTTAGCCGGGTCGCCATAAAAAGATTCACCAAAGATCCGGAAGGAAGAATACCCATTAAGCGCAAGCGTTATAATAAAACAAACCGCAACTGGCCATGTCGACTCAGCGAAGTGATGGAGCATCACTTCGCTGCTAATGAACCCTAAGGTACCTGGAAACCCAACGAGCGAGAGAACGCATACAAGGAACGAGATTCCAAGGAACGGATACGCAATACCAAGCCCGGAGGCTCGCTCAAGCTCTTCGGCTCCCAAACGATCTCTGAGCATCCCAAGTATTATCAAAAGGCCACTAATCGCGACAGTAATATTGGCGAAGTCCAAAATAAAGTCGGGGGTTCCTCCCTGGCCGGCAATTCTTACAGCTAAGATGAGCAACGGGACATGAAACAGGTATAACGTAGAAACGATCTGACTCACGCGTCGCTCACCAAACAACAGAAATGCTGCATACAGGAGGTTCGCTCCGCAGCCATACGTCAGGAGCGAATCAAGCAGTGGATCGCCCGAATAAATCATCGGATACAGTTTGCACCAAACTATAAATCCGATGTTGAGGCGGGTGATTACTGACAATCCGTAACGCGCCGGAGCAGCGAACAGAGGCTTAACCCAGAAGTGAAATGGGAACGCACCAAGCAGCGTCATCATCAGCACACTACCGAGCACTTTAATGTACCTCGGCAAAATCGACACCGCTCCCGCAAGCTGCTCGAATTTACTCAAGCCATAGCCCAGTCGTAAAAGGGTAAAGAACGAGAGCGCCACAACGACGCCAACTATCGAGGCAAAGATAACGACAACAAAACGATCCTGCTTGCGACTTACCTGATAGACGTCGCTCTGACTAACTTGTAGGTGTGTTATCAGCGCAGCGGTTACGACCAATGCGAAGAGCTCCATATTTTCGCAGATCAAACCAAATGATACTAGAAGCTGCACAATCAACCAGTGTCCCGCCGTTCGCGTAGCAAACACTCGATTCCCGAATGCAATAAAGACAACGCAGTAGATAAAATTGAACAGCATGCCGCAGTATGCGCCGATTGGCCTCAATTCGAGCCAATCAGAGACCAGAATAGATGAATGTGAAGCGTGCATTAGAGATGCGTTCAGCGCAAAGAACACCAGCATTCCGAATGGCGCGAGCAAGCCAAACACCCTTCTAACAGGCGCGGTAAAGAGGCAAAAGAGAGCTATAACGCTCGCAAGTACTGCGGGCACGAATGCTAAAAGCAGACTGGTCGATGATATCGAACTCATGCTCTATCCTCCTCATTAACCGTGGAATCTCGACCATCGAGTCGATGGGTGGTCAAATGAACTGTCTTTAACGGGTGTCGAACATAAAACAGCCCGTGTCTGACCAGCGAGAGAATGGTATCCCCGAACCAGTGCTCGAATGAACGGCTGGCTCGAGCTACATACTCAACAAGGCTTAGCAGGCTTAATCGACCAAAGGCTCCATCGATACTCTCCCAAAACGCATAAGCATACTGGGAGAATGCACGATGCCCCTGCACAGGCTTGAACGTAACCTTCTCTCGTCCTAGAACGTGCTCGAAGGCGTACCGATCGTGCATAACTGACGCAGCGTTGAGCAATTGATAGGTGCGGAGCATCGCGTGGCTTACAAAGTGGAATATTGCCAATGTATCGAATCCGAGAGCAACTTCGATAAACATCAATCCAACCTGCGCCATCGAAGCGTAGGCCAGCATGCTCTTGGCATCGCTCTGGATCCTCCCGACGATCGTCGCATACCACACTGAAAAAAGTCCGATTACTGCCATACAGACAGCTACAGAAACCGGCAATCCATATACATCGGCCGCACGCAGCATGAGATACATCCCTGCATGCACCGAGAGGCCACCGTAGAAGATGGCGCTAGATGGCGTAGGTCCCTCCATCGCCTTTGGTAACCACCGCCCGAACGGAAATTGCGCGGATTTACCAACCGCGGAGAGGAGGCACCCAAAAAGGATTGCAGGATGCGGATGGGTATCCCCTCGCGTCGTAAAACTCTCTATGCCGTGGTGCATCGCCAAGAGTGTCGCGATCAGTATCCCTGAGTCAGTAACCCGATACGCCCAAAAAGCTCTGAGCGAGTTTGAAACGGTCTGCTTTCGAAAACCAAAGAAGGATATGAGCAGTGCCGATGTTATGCCGATTAGCTCCCAGCCAATGTAGACAGTCGGTAGAGCAGCACCAAGAAAAATTTCGTGTACCCCAATTAGAAAGATGTGATAGAGGATAAAAAAACGAAAATAACCTGGGTCACGATGCAGATATCGCGATGCAAAGATACCCACAATCCCACCAAGAAGGCAGCTGATAAGGACAAAGCACACCGAGATCCCATCCATCCGCAACGAGAACGCCAAATCCTGGGTAGAGAGGCTGACAAGTCTGAGATACCCGACTTCAAGTGGTTTCCCTGTCCAGACGACATACATAGAGCAGATCACCCCTGCTCCGATCGAAATGATCTGCGAGACGGTGAGACATCTTTTAATAAAGATCTCTCTAACCTCGTGCCGTAGCACTCGGTCAAGCACAATCGCTATCAGCGAAACAAGAGGAGCGCCAATGATGAGCGTTCCAATAGTAGACATACCCCATGCGCTCATATCGCCCCCTGAAGCTGACCAAATGGAAGGTGACCTGGCTTGCCGACACACCATCCACGAATATCCGTAATAACTGGCACCTCATCTCCAGAAGGTTGGTATGGTCTATACTGGCCGGATGAGGTACGCCACATAAGCGCTCCACTATCGCGATTTTTCAGTACGACGCGCATCCAACCACCAGCAAAATTTCGCTCTATCATCGCATCGGACGCAATCGCTTTCTCTAGTTGCTCTTGCGTCCCAATAACAACAAGAAGTTGTCGAACGGGCTCGTGAATCTCCACCATTTGCATCGGCAGACCCGTTCGCAGATCGCTTGATGTGCCGTTCATGATACCAACAAGAGATACTATATTGTGAGGCAGCTTGGTTCCCGCTCCGTATACCTCGTTATCCATCGCAGAGAAGAGGTACTCCAGGTTAATACCACCACACACCGGCACTACAGCCCGTAAAATGCCCAACAAAATGGAGGCATCAGCATCGATCGTCGAGTCATAGGACACCAAGAATGACCTGCGATCAAAGAACAGCCCCCTCGTTGCGCCTCGAGGTCCAACGATACAGATTGCGTTCGTGGCATGACCATACTCTGGACGGGCTTCCGCCAACATGTAGGAGCGTGAAAGAGCCTCCTCTGCTGCTTGATCTACACTCTTAACTCCAGCTTGAGCAAAACGCCGACATCGCTCAAATGCATTCTGCCTGGTAGCTTCCGTAAGGTCACGACGAATCTCACTGAAGAGGTTTTGGTGACTGAGCGGAATCCGGTCGAGATCAAAATACTCGATCTGATCACTGCATGTATTGTGAAAAGCTCCAATGAAGTGAGTTGACTCAGGGATTGAGATCCCAGCTCGCTCGGCAACGAGCGCTCGAACCTGTCGGTCGTTTGCCATGAGACAAAACGCGCGCGCATTGATACGCCCAGGTCGACCACCGCATGCGCCACAGTCGTACGCCGAACGCAGCGGGTTGTTTCGGCTCGAAGAGCCATGGCCAACAAACAAAACGAGCTGCGCGAAGTCACTGACAAGACCTATTCCACGCAA
>JBIKKR010000227.1:0-3236 GCA_044360225.1 Bdellovibrionota bacterium
TGTACGCCGATTCTTTGATGCTCCCTCCACACAGTACGCCGCTGACAAGCATAGGTCATCGTATCGCAGACGAAAACTTTAGAATAGTTGCCGTAATTGCGTAAGGATATTTATGAACTGAGGAGTATCACCTACCTACTAAACGCCTCTTGTTTTCTATTCAAAAACGAAATTCGGGCTTGGGATCTAACGCCTCACCTCTGCACCGAGAGATGGGAATGTTTGCTATCAGTTCCCATGGGCTGCACTCACAAGATCCGTGAATTCAACACATGAAATACGGAGACGCTGGAAAGTCTTCTCTTTGGTCTGCTGCTCTTGTTTACCGTAACAAGAAACTATCCAGCGAGGAGCTGAGAGCTTAGTTGCTTCACCGATACGTTCAAAATAAGCGCAATCGACCTCTGACATAGAATGTCCTAAGACCCTTATGCACTTAATCCCAGACAGTGCGTTAAAGAATGCTGAATGTGCCTCAATAACCTTTGAGGTCCCCTTATATGTTGCCGAGAAATAATCATCCAGGATCTGATTAGCCTGAGTTTCGCGAACATCTTGAGCTTCCAAATCCAACCCTGCATTTAGAGATGGAATGGTGCTTGGTTTCCGGCCATGTCCTAGCACTAGATTGGAGTCGCCGTTTAACGCTTGATTATGGATATGCAGGATCTGAGCTTGAGGCACTCCGTAAAGCCTCTGAAGCGTGTCCGTATAGTTGAATGAGAGGTAGGTTGCGTTCAAGTCAAGCGGAAGACGCAGACCTTGATATGAATACTGATTTGGGATTTTCAGCTTACAAACCCACTCCGAAAACAGCTTCTTTAGATCGATCGATAAGGATTTAGCAATTCGCGATACTTCGTCGGGGAAATTATAGTTATCAGCATCGCTCCAATCCTCTGATACATAGCTGGTACGACAATCTGATGCCTCATCACGAATTGATCCGACATCGAGATGCTCAAGAGATTGCTCGAAGTCAGCCCAATTGTCCTTGAAGGAGAAAAATTTTTCGAAAAGCGAATGAAGTTTGGGATCGATGCTTTTTACGTATATCTCAAAGTCGCTATATTTAGACGAGATACCATGATGCAGGTCAAAGCCGTTCCCGATAATGTAAAGCAATGAATGAGATGGCGGTACGTACATTATCGAGCCATAAATCTAATGTCATGTTAAGAAACAATCCGCTACCCGCTTCACACCTTCTTAAACTGGTTGGGTTCGCCTTGCATGCCTACGGTATGAAGGGTTTCTAACTCCCGCCACTCTACATCTTCAAAGATCCTACCAGAGCCAAAATATCCTTTAGTACCGTCTTGATATCTGGAACATCTAGCTCGGCGAAATGGCGCTTTCTATGCGCCTCAAGTCGATCTTGAAAAAGCGTATCGGTGAGGATGTCGCTGATCTCCTGAACGGAAAAAGAGGTCCCTCGGTTAGAAAAACACATTCGGATCGCCTCACTCAGAGCTTTCACATCAACTCCAGTCTGAATAAGCGTCCAGATATCTATAAAGTCCTTGCATCGAGTATTACCCGTTCGGAATCGTGCAATCGTTTCCAACTTTTCGGCGAATACGAACTCTTTTGGATAGACCCTAAACTCGATGTTATTCGTGCCTATGGGCAGAAGGAAGGCTTCTTTGGCAGTAACGATATTTGGTACCACGACATCTCCAGCACACGCATCTATCTTGAGTTTTCGAGCGCCCTGCTTAGAAAAAAATGTCCAATCCAATTCGTAACGGTCGCCTCCATACGGGAGGTCGTGCTCCATAGGCTGAGCAGTTATAGAAGTGAAGGCGAAACCATCTTGTAGATCAACCGCGAGCGCCTTTTCCAACACACTTCGTATAGAGTCGGTCGGGATCCCGCTCACAGAAAAGTCGACATCAATGGTGTATCGTGGCTGCCCCTCTGTTCGGTAGAGCCTAAGGATAAGGCTCCCTCCCTTCCATATGAAAGCAGCTCCCTCGGCGATGCTTCCAAGACGCGCAAGGAACCGCTCCTGACATAAAAGCATCTTAAACCTCTGGGGTACGGAGCCGAAGGTCTTTGGCAAGCTGCTTAAGTTTTATGCGGAACTCTTGCTCTTTCACTCAAAACACCGCTTCGATAATTCGCGCTACTTTACCTTTTACATGGAAGCGCTCGCCAAGCTTCTTCAACTGCGAGAGGTCAACGGTCATCCTTTGACGCTGCGCTCCATGAAATATCTTAACCATCTCAGAAATCGAGTGTCCCGCCCTGAGTAAATCCACCATCGTCTGCTCAATCGTCGTCACTCTTAATCCCTTGACCTTTTGGGTGCTGAATTGAGATAGCGGCATCCTCACGCGAAAGAAGCGGACGTCTGGTAGTTTGCGAGTAGGTGCATTACTTTGACTGACGATTAAGTGAATCGTCCTAGTCGGCTCATCACTCAGATTGTAAAGCTGCAATGCGGTCTCAAGACCGACGATGGCATCAGGGAAGATCTTGAGTAGTTCTTGAAGAATAACGTGCAGATCAAGTTCGTCAATGTAGTCCGGGAAACAGTACAGGCCGTGAGCTCGTCTCTCTATTTCTCCCTGACTCACCAAATAGGTTAGCATCCGAGTGGACACCCCTACTCGGCGCGCATCCGCAGTGGAGAAGCTCGGTGTCCTTAGTTTTTTAAGCTTCCTGACGCTTTCCATGCCTGTAACTATCCATGCTCAGGTAATCACCTCGATATGAATATATTACATCTGTAATATTCACACATCAACAAGATTATGCGAGGCGTAAATGTTACATCTTCAGTTGGTCAGGATGTAGCAGGTGTTCGACAGCCTTCCACCTCCAGGTGCTAAAAAGACGGCAATTTGTCCATGATATTAAATGCCTAGGCAAAACCCCGACTACGAAGACCAAGTCTTTTTCCCGGGTTACGATCAGCCCTGCTTTGTTATCTCGACCCACTGCCCCGCGCTGTCATCAGCCCAAGTAACCGGTGAAAGTTCGTCTGGCTTCAGCTGCAAGCACCCTACCCTCCCACCACCTTCTTGAACTGGTTGGCACCGTTTTTCATGCCATAGGTTATGATCGCTTCTTTGAATGCCTGAGCTAAGGCCATAGCTCCTTGGGAATTACCACTACCCCAAGGCAATTTCAAGCTCTCTTAAATTTTGAAAGAGGGCTGCATTTGTTGTTTGAATTGGGGTCAAATTTAGAGTTCAGCTCTCCGGCCCGCTTAAATTGAGGATTCTGGC
>JBIKKR010000228.1:0-3235 GCA_044360225.1 Bdellovibrionota bacterium
GGTCGCTAACATCTGCGGCCGTTTATCCGGTCAGCCACTTCGTTACTGGTCGCGATGCAGTAGATCGGGCAATGATAACGATACAGGCAGAGCTCAAGGAGCGTTCTATGGAGCTACTCAGAGAGGGTAAGCTTCTTGAGAGTCAACGGCTAGAGCAACGCACGTTGTACGACCTTGAGCTTCTTGATGAGATAGGATTTTGTCGCGGGATCGAGAACTACAGCCGGCACCTTGCGGGACGGCAGGTAGGAGAGCCGCCGACAACGCTACTGGATTACTTCCCCGATGATTTTCTGCTCGTGATTGACGAGAGTCACGTCACTGTGTCTCAGTTGGGAGGGATGTACCGGGGCGATCGTGCTCGTAAGCAAACCCTCGTTGATTTTGGGTTCCGATTGCCATCAGCCCTTGATAACAGACCGCTTAACCTCGATGAATTCTGGTCTCGTGTGGGGCAAACTATCTTTGTTTCGGCGACTCCCGCTGACTTTGAGCTGGAAAAGAGCGCAGGAGTTATTGTAGAGCAGGTCAATCGCCCTACCGGATTGCTTGACCCAGAAGTGACGATTAAACCAGCGACGCATCAGATCGATGATTTGCTGACTGAGATCCAGAAGACAGTAGCGGCAGGTGAGCGAGTATTGGCCATTACTTTGACGAAAAAGATGGCAGAAGATTTATCGAGCTATCTCCGAGAGATCGGCGTGCGCGCGCGTTACCTCCATTCGGATATTACAACCATAGAGCGGGTTGAGATCCTGCGTGGACTACGTCGAGGTGACTTTGATGTGCTTATCGGAATCAATTTGCTGCGCGAGGGGTTAGATCTGGTAGAGGTGAGTCTCGTAGCAATCCTTGATGCTGATAAGGAGGGGTTTCTACGTTCTACCAAGTCACTTATCCAGATTATGGGCCGAGCAGCTCGTAATATAAACGGCCGAGTGATTCTGTACGCCGATCGAATGACTCGTTCGATGCAGGAGGCGATAGGTGAGACCGAGCGGAGGCGAGCTATTCAAGCAGCGTTCAATAAGGAGCACGGTATTACTCCTCAATCTGCCAAACGTGCAGAGCAGCGTTCGCTCGGAGAGGAGAGCACCGCGTCATCAGTGGCAGATAACCGGGCACCGTACGGGCTCGACATCCCCGCGGATCCGCGCGAACAGCAGCGGCTGGTTGAATCGCTCAAGCGAGAGATGTTCGATGCTGCGGCACGCAAAGAATACGAGTTGGCTGCGCAACTGCGGGATAAGATGCAAGCGATAGTACAGGTGGCGATGCAGGGTGATGGAGATGGGAAGAGTGGCGAGTAAGGGGTGCTTTTGGGGGCTCTTGCGTGAGGAAGTGGCGCGTTGTTGGGAGTTGATCGCCTGCTCCTGCTAGACTCAACACTACGGCATAGATTGTAAGAGCACCGTAACGTGCACTACGTTACGATAGGTCGGATCCTCAAACGGGATTCGTCCGTCTTGAATTTCTCGTCCTTCTATTTCGATTGTTGCCACCCCGCGTTGAACCCTACCAGGATTTGTCACTTCAATAACAAAGGTGCGCTCGCCACGACGATACTTGATACGAGAGTGCTCCCATGTACTTGGTATACATGGGTTGATAGTGAAGTAGAGTGGGTGGAGTGATAATCCCATGATATGCTCGATTCCTGCTTGGTAGAGCCATCCAGCAGAGCCGGTGTACCAACTCCAACCAGCGCGCCCACGTAGAGGCGGTTCGGAGTAGACGTCTCCACACATGACGTATGGTTCCGCACGATAGGTCTCAATGCCACGCTCCGTTGCGGTGGCGTTGATCGGGTTGATGAGGCTGAATAGTTCAAATGCTTTATCACCTCGGCCCTGTAGAGCGGTGGCTATAATAAGCCACGCGGCGGCATGCGTGTACTGTCCACCGTTCTCGCGAACTCCTGGCGGATAGCCCTTGATGTATCCCGGATTCTTCTCGGTTTTATTGAATGGTGGAGTAAGGAGCTTGATGAGTTTCCCATCAGTATCCACCAGTTGATCAAGCGCAGATTCCATAGCTTGCTCTGCACGACCTTGCTGCGCAGCACCACTGATAATCGCCCACGATTGACAGAGTGAATCTATTCTGCACTCGTCGTTCTCTTTACTACCAACGGGAGTGCCATCGTCGTAGAAGGCTCGCCGATACCAGGCGCCATCCCATGCTTCATGTTCTGCAGCAACTGCGAGTTGCCGCGCGCGGTCCTTCAGCGCCGTTGCCGCCTCGTGTTCGCCTTGAGTCTCCAAAATGGGTGCAAAGCGGCGGATCACGTCGTTCTGGAACCAGGCTAGCCAGACGCTCTCACCGCGGCCGTGCCGACCGATTTCATTCATGCCATCGTTCCAATCTCCAGCGCCAATACGTGGGAGACCGTGAGAACCAACCGCCTCTGTGGCTTTAAAGGTTCGGAGACAGTGATCAAGTATCGATCCCTCCTCAGAGCTCCTCTCTGGGATAAAATACGTCTCCATCTGCCCCTCAGCGAGTGGAGCTCCCTGCAGGAAGGGAACCCGCTCAGCTAGGATCGAATAATCGCCGGTGACCTCAATGTAGCGAGCAACTGCGTATGGAAGCCACAGTAGATCGTCGGAGATACGGGTACGAACACCTCGACCAGTGGGTGGATGCCACCAGTGCTGCACGTCGCCCTCCTTAAACTGGCGGGCAGCATGAATCACGATCTGCTGTCTGACTAAATCCGGCCGTATCGGTAGTAGCGCAAGCGAATCCTGCAACTGATCACGGAAGCCTAATGCGCCTCCGCTCTGGTAGAAAGCCGAGCGAGCAAATAGGCGGCATGCCACGGTTTGATAGAGTAGCCAGCCGTTCATCATTATGTTGAACGAATCGTCAGGGGTTTGAATCTCGATGGTCGACAGCAGGTCCCTCCAGAAGAGTTGAACTCCCTGAAACTCGACCCGCTGCATCTGCAAACTCTTATACCGTGGTGCCTCACGTCGCATCGAGTCCATTGAGCTGTGCTCAGAGAGGAAGAAAATGACATTCTTCTCCTCCTTTGGTTTCAAGACCACAGAGATATGCAATGCCGCGCAGTGGTCAAAGCCAGCCCCAGTCTTGGTGGAGAGCTTGATGCCTCGCGTCTTGGTCGCGAGGAATGCCGAACTTCCTCCGCGATTGAGGACGTCCGGAGTGGCCAGATCGCCGTTGCGGCCGATAAATTCAAGCCGCGAAGCTGTGTAGCTAACGATCGGCT
>JBIKKR010000229.1:0-3204 GCA_044360225.1 Bdellovibrionota bacterium
CTTTTTCCCGAATCGTCAACGACACCAGCTCGATCGGCTAGATCGCTTAGTTCCACTCCATTTACACACGGGTATTCGGCAAGAAAATTGCGTTCAGGGGATTCGGCAATCTCATCGAGAACGGCTTCAATTGCGTAACCATCCATACAGCATTTCGCCTGTGGCCGATCCTGTTTGGCCTCTGAACAGAAGCGCGACCGATCGTTGATGACCGGGCGATTCTCGTAGCTATTCCAATTGATGGAGGAGAACGGAGCCGAGGTCGAGATTGAGTAGTTCATATGTATCCTTCAAACATAAAAAGTTCTTCTGCGCCCGGCCTCTACGTAGGTGAGTGCATGTTGTTGGCTATAGGTAATGTAATCGGATGTTTTGCAATAAAAGTTGCTTGGCGATGTGCTGCGCCCCTGTTGGTGCCGCTAGTCTTCTACGTAAGAGCGGCAAAGCTCCTAAGCTTTCAAGTTGACGTAAGCCCCTGAATAGAAATGCACTAGAGGTGCCTTTGGGGGCGGAGATGGATAAGAACGGCTGTTTGATAAACCATTCCTAGCGACGCTCGAAGGATAAGTGAAAATAAAACTACCTATATGTGCTATAATGGTATATAAATCATCTATTATGCCAAAACGTACTCCCGTTATTCTTCCCTCAACGCAGCGTCACCTGCGAGAAATAGGAGGTAACCTTAAGCTTGCGAGGTTGCGGCGCCGCTTCTCAAGCCAGCTCGTAGCCGAACGCGCCGATATCTCCCTTCCGACCCTTCGCTCAATAGAGCGCGGTGATGGAAGTGTGACGATTGGAGCGTATGCAAATGTCTTAGCCGTCTTGGGGCTTCAGGATGACCTGGGGTTATTGGGAAGGGATGATGTCTTAGGGCGAAAGTTGCAAGACTCTGAGCTTGCGACAAGAGCGCGGGCGCCGAAAACTAAGCGACAGTAAGTATAGATGGTTAAAGGGAAGCAGAAGCAGATCGAGGTCTGGGCCGACTGGGTGGCTATGAAGCAACCCATACGAATAGGCACGCTCTACGCCTCGCCGGGTAGAGGCCATGAGATATTTTCGTTTGAATATGAGACATCTTGGCTGCGTTCTCCTCACGCGCAAAGCTTAGATCCCTCGCTTACTTTGTATGGCGGAGTTCAGTACGCGCCTCAAGGTTCAGGTAACTTCAATCTCTTTCTTGATTCTAGTCCGGATCGGTGGGGACGGGTTCTGATGGATCGACGTGAGGCCCAGCGAGCGAGGGAACAGGGGAGAGGGGAAGTATCGCTTCGAGAGTCTGACTACTTACTGGGTGTTTACGACGGTCATCGTATGGGAGGTTTGCGATTTAAGTCCGATTCCCATGGCCCCTTCCTTGATGACGACCACGCATACGCAACGCCACCGTGGGCATCTCTGGGGGAGTTAGAGCACGCAAGCCTACAACTTGAGAAAAGTGGCGCGGAGGAGAAATCCAGCTATAAGCGATGGCTCTCGATGCTTATGGCTCCAGGCGCGTCCCTCGGGGGAGCAAGACCGAAGGCAAGCGTGATTGATTCAAAAGGGACTCTATGGATCGCGAAGTTTCCAAGTAGAGGCGACAGGTACAACGTCGGTGCGTGGGAGTATGTAGTTAATACCCTTGGAAGGAAAGCGGGCCTGAACATGGCTACCGCACAGCGTAAGAGATTAGCCTCCGAGCACCATACATTCCTCACCCAGCGATTTGATCGGAACCCTCGGCGAGAGAGGATTCATTTTGCGTCCGCCATGACCCTACTTCAACGAAAGGATGGGGATAGCGGACTAGACGGCGCAAGTTACCTTGAATTAGCGGAGCTTATCGTTCAAGGTGGCGCACAGCCGGCAAAAGACCTGCACGAGCTGTGGGCGCGGATCGTTTTCTCAGTATGTGTTTCCAACGTTGATGACCATCTAAGAAACCACGGCTTCCTTCTCACTCCGAGGGGATGGACGCTCTCTCCTATGTATGATGTAAACCCGAATCCTTTGGGGGAGGGTCTCTTGCTCAATATCTCAGAGACTGACAATACGCAGTCGCTGGAACTTGCGCTTGAAGTCGCATCTTTCTTTCGCCTCAATCCGAAACAGGCAAAAACGACTCTCGGTAGAGTGGTCAAAGCGGTTCAAGCATGGCCGAAGGAGGTAAAGGCACTAAAATTGAGTAAGGGCGAGCAGGATCGGGTTGCTTCGGCGTTTAGAGTAGCTGATGGAGCGTGAGCATATTTTACTGGCGCTGCTTGAGTTAATCATGAGTTTCAGGCCAAAACTAGAAAATGGTGGCATATATGTGCCCCTACGGTTCTCAATCACAACTGGGTCGAGTACCTAGTGAACCTGTTAAGCAATGTAGGAGAAGTTAGCCGTAGCTTCATGCTAAGCACTTTGGAGAACGCCCCTCGCGCTGTGACTAACAACGGGTGTGCTTACTCAAAAGCTGCGCGCGGGGCGCCACGCCGAAAGATTCCCAGCATCGTGGCCCCTGTTTTGACGGTCCGATGGTATCATTCACGCTCGGGGCCCTTTTCTAATTATAGTTTTTCGCCGCGCTCCAGGCCGCTAGTCACGCTTGGGAGTGATGTCTGGCGGGCCTTTGCCAAGGAGACCTATAAACAGGAACGCGATTCTCCTCTTGCTCCGAATGAATACGTGCCAGAGCCATGCGCTAGCATGCCCTGCATATTTATACTATCATATGGGATTCTATAATATATTGAAAGTAAACGCTTAATCGCATTTAATACATGAAACATTACGAAATAAATTGACACTATGTAGCGCATGGGGGCATCCTAAGGGTACGGAGAGAACTGAACGTGCGCCAAGACACAACCCTTACTAAGCTAAAGTCTGCCCTCATGCCCGGGGAGGTGTATCGTCGTGCTGATCTGGCGCCCCTATCAAGCAATGTTGATCGCCATCTCGCAAAGCTTGTGGCCGAAGGGCATTTGAAAAAGATCTCTCAAGGAATGTATGCAGCACCGAAGAACACTGAATTCGGTGAGGCTCCGCCCAATAACGAGTCTCTTTTGAAGAGTTTTCTAAAAGATGATCACTTTGTTGTATACGGACCTAGTCAGTTTAATGCGCTGGGTCTAGGTACGACGCAGCTGTACAATCGTCTGATCGTGTTTAATCGTAAGCGTGTTGGCGAGTTTAACCTAGGGGGGCGCACGTATTCTTTCCATCGTTGGAGAGAGG
>JBIKKR010000230.1:0-3199 GCA_044360225.1 Bdellovibrionota bacterium
CTTAAGGTGATGATACCAGCAGGATCCGTCGCTAAAGTTGGCGAGGTGATCGCGGTCATCGGCCAAGCCGGCGAGGCGGTGGCCGGAGTATCTCCAGTGGCCGGTGCAAATCCAGTGACCGGTGCAGCTCCAGCCGCCACTCCAGCTCCCGGCGCACCAGCTGTAACACAGCCAGTGACTGTCGCACCGACGAGCACCCCCAGCCCGACAACGATAGCTCCGCTGACTATCGTAAGCTCTCAGGAGCGAGTAAAAGCCAGTCCGCTGGCAAAGAAAGTTGCGGAAAACCTTCAGGTCAACCTCTCAAGCGTACAGGGTTCGGGGCCAAACGGCAGGATAGTCCGGCGCGATGTTGAAGCTGCCGCCGGAAGCTCTGCTGGAACCTGTGCGGCACCGGTCATGGGCCACGCTGCGCCAGCTCCTACCCCGGCTCAACTCATACAACCTGCCACCACTACTGGTGGTGGTGGTGCTGCTGCTGCTGCTGGAACCCTTACGCCGCTGTCCAAGATGCGCGAAACGATCGCTCGTCGCATGCAGGAGAGTGTTAACACGTCCCCTCATTTTCATGTAACCAACACGATCAATATGGGAGAGGCTATGCGCCTCCGCGAGGTCCTCAAAGAGCGCCCGGATTACAAGGGTATCTCTATGAATCACCTCGTTATCAAGGCCGCGGCCTACGGCCTCTCGAAAGAGCCGCGGGTGAATGCCGCCATGCGCGATGGACAGCTGTACCAACCGGCTTCTATTAACATCGGAATTATTACGGCTATTGCGGATGGACTCATAATCCCCGTCTTAAAGGACGTGGACCAGATGTCGCTCAAGGATGTTGTGTTTGAAGCCCGCGCCGCAATCGAGCGCGCCCGCGCCGGACGTCCTAGCTCCAGCGATCTCTCCGGTGGCACGTTTAGCATATCCAACATGGGGATGTTTGATGTCGAGAACTTTACCGCGATTATCAACCCGGGTCAGGGTGGAATATTAGCGGTCAGTGCCATTAAGGAGGAGCCGGTGGCGTACCGAGGGCAGGTCGTTGTAGGATCGACGATGAAGGTAACGATATCGGTTGACCATCGAATCATAGACGGAGTCATGGCAAGCACATTTTTGAAGTACTTTAAGGAAGCTCTTGAAATCCCAGCCCTTCTCATGGCGTAAACGGCGTAGGGCAATCGAAAAGGAGCCCCTGTATGGCAGTGGAGGTACCTCGCAACGCGACAGCAATCGTCAAGCCATCATGGCTTAAGGTCAGAGCACCTGGTTCTCCTGAATATCTGGAGACCAAAAAAATAGTGAAGGACTTAAAGCTTCACACGGTGTGTGAGGAAGCTATGTGTCCCAACATCGGCGAATGTTGGTCGCACCACACGGCAACGTTCATGATTATGGGCGAGCTGTGCACACGTCGCTGTCACTTCTGTTCGGTGAAAAAGGGAACCACTGAGACCCTCGTAGCCCTAGACCCTCTGGAGCCAGAACGCGTAGGAATCGCTGTGAAGGAGCTGGGGCTACGCCACGCCGTTGTCACATCAGTGGACCGCGATGATGTGGCAGATAACGGCGCCAATCACTTTTGTAAGACCGTTCAGGCAATCCGCAAGCATGCGCCTCAATGCAAAGTTGAGTTACTGATACCCGATCTCAAAGGCTCCCGTGTCGATTTGGAGACGATCCTCAGTGCTAGGGTGGACGTATTGAATCACAATATCGAGACCGTTCCGCGACTGTACAAAAAGGTTCGACCTGGGGCGGGATATGTACGTTCACTGTCAATCCACCGTTGGGCTAAGGAGATCGATCCAAAGGTAGTCACAAAATCAGGGATCATGGTTGGGCTCGGTGAGACCAAGGATGAGGTGCTACAAGTTATGGACGATATGCGCAGCGCGGATATTGACGTCATGACGATCGGACAGTACCTGCGCCCATCAGAGAATCAACTCCCGGTACGCGCATTCATCACCCCTGAAGAGTTTCAGGAGTACGAGGTAGAAGGACGCAAGCGCGGCTTTAAGTTTGTAGAGTCGGGTCCTTTTGTTCGTAGCTCCTACCACGCCTGGAAGCACACAGCAGATGTCCCCCAACGAGTTGACTGAGGTAGACAGCACACCGCGCCAAGAGCAACCCGCGCTCTACCTCATACCGAGTCTACTTGCAGAAACTCCGCCTGATTACTCGCTGCCCAGCGCTGTCGCGAACGTGGTGAGCAGTCTTAAACACTTTGCCGTTGAGGAGGAGCGCTCTGCTCGTGCATTCATCAAGGCAGTTTGTCCGCAGCTACAGATCCGAGACCTCTCGATTAAACGCATCGCTGAGAGTCCATCTGATGCCGAGGTTGCGGAACTCATGACTCCCCTGTTCCAGGGATACAGCGTCGGTGTCGTATCGGAAGCTGGCTGCCCTGGGATTGCCGACCCTGGAGCTCACCTGGTTTCTTACGCACACGCCCACAATATTCGGGTCGTTCCCCTTGTAGGCCCTTGCTCGATGGTGCTCGCACTCATGGGATCAGGCTTAAACGGGCAAGCGTGGCGCTTTATAGGCTACCTTTCCGTTGATCCCGCACAGCGCACGGAACAGATTAAACGTCTTGAGGATCGCTCTCGTAAAACGGGGGAAACCCAGATCTTTATGGAGACACCGTACAGAAATGACAAGCTTCTTCAGGATCTACTGACGCACTGCGCACCTGATACCCGCCTCTGTATAGCACAGGGCCTGACAGGCTCGACCGAATTCATTAAGACCCTCTCGGTTAGCGACTGGCGCCGCAGCAGTCCAAAGCTTGAAAAAGTTCCTTGCATATTTCTTGTGGGGCCTCAGGGACGGCCTAGCGGTCGACAAAGGGTGCCAACTATAGCGCCATCCAGGTAAACTCATACTGATGACACGGCATGGCAGTTCTCCAGCTATCTACTCGAAACTACTGAAAGTTCTAATCAGGATACAAATGCGCGGGCGAGTGCTGCAAAACTCAATAAAACTGCTATTCCCAGGCATTTATGGCCTTATAACCTAAAAAAGATGAGCCGGGACTAAGAAAGGGAATGCAACCAATAGATGGAGCATCATACGGCGCTAAAATCAGGCTCTCAGGCGGTTTCCAATGGCCGATGCGGTATTGCTGTTTCTTTACATCGCCTGAGCTGCGATGCCTTGCTTGGCTCGTCCGGGATCTGTTGCTCAGTGGCGC
>JBIKKR010000231.1:0-3171 GCA_044360225.1 Bdellovibrionota bacterium
AACCGCGCGCAGAGGTATCCGCTGCGATACAGCGAGCACGTTTTCTCCCGAAGACGACGCGATCTCGTAGCGCAGCGAGCCGCAGCCCAGGGGATTTTGAGATGGCTTCTCGAACAACGTCGCTATCAGTGGGCGGCTCTCTGTTTAAACTGTAAAAGGAATTGAATTTGTTTTCGCAAACGACCCCTTCGATAACACCGCTTTTACAGAGCCCTACGCAGGGCGCAGCAGAGCATGTCCCTCTAACTGCGAAATTCATTAGTATTCAAGCGGCCACCAGTGGGAACCCATCCTCGGTAGATGCAGAGCTACCCCGGAGAGTAATATTTTTCCCTGGGCGAGATGTGACCGCGGGGACTTCTGCGACAAGGTTCGCCAGAAGAGTGATTGAGTATCTTGTTCACGAGGGTGAGTCCTTGGGAGCAGAGGTGGAGTGCGCGTACTATGCTGGCACCCTTCTTACAGACGAAAAATTAGAGTCAATGCTCAATGAGTATTATAGGCAAGGCAATAAGTCTGCGATTGCCTTAGAGAGCCGGGCACTCGCCATGGAGTTTGCTCAATAGCTAGTTCGAGACATTCCTGATTTAACGAACGAATCTGAAGCTGAAAAGCAAATGTACATCAAGCGTCTCAAAGCTGATTTCTCGCGCACCACTCTATTTGGGTTTAGCCTTGGATCCCTTGCCTTACACTACCTAGACGAAGCTTTGTCTCGTGAGCTACAAAGGAGAGGATTTGCTGCGGGCGAGAATATGGAAGTGCTGCATTGCTTGGCGATCCTTACGATCGGCAATGTAAGCTTTAGAAGCTGCGCCTCGGAGAGTGATGAAGATAGAGAGATACCGACCGTGAATTACACCTCATTCCGCGATAAGCTGGTAATGCCGACACTTCATCACCATGAGAGAGATGACAATTCAGCATTTGATCCGAACTCGCTACCGCATCAGGTGCGTCTCTTAGAGCACGCCGCGAACACAATAACAATAATTGCGCCACTTTGTGGGGGTTATACTATCTACAGCAGTACGTATGACGATCATACGGGGCACACTATCAATAGCAGTACGTATGACGATCATACGGAGCACACTCCCCGCACCTACTTAGAACCCCGAGCGGTTTTGCATCCACCTGGTCAGGCAGCAGCGCAACAGATAGCCGATGCAACCTTCAGTCGACCAGGCCAGGTCCTTGTTCCGGTGATGATTCGGACTGTTTTCAGTGCAATGCTGACTCGCGGTCCAGATATAACCAACGTTGGGCTGTACTTTGACTGGGAATCCGGCGAGCTCGCCCCCACTCCTCTAGCACGTTATTACAGGGAAAGGGTCCAAGAGCTATATGCAGAGAGAATAAACACCCGCCCGATTGAGCGCTCCGGCTCGAGCGCGGTGTGATACGGCAGCCTCACCTCAACACGTCACCGCCTCAGTCTGCCGCGCTGTATCGAGGATCATCGCCAAACGAAGGAACGGCTCGGGTTCGCCAGTCAAGTTAATAGTACCCTCGCGAAATGCAGCCTGGAGCGTGACCTCCCCTCGCACAAGCGCCATGAGTGCTGCCTCATCACCTCGCACCTCCGAACTCGCATTAACACCGGTCGATAAGCTCCCGGTTGCGAGATCGATACCCCCTGTGACCTCCCCGCAACGGACTCGAATTTCACAGTGCGCTCCCGGGACAGAACCTCCCGCAGCAGATATAAGGCCACTTAACGCATGCAACCAACTACTAGTCATACTAACAACCTCATACCAAGAACCTCATACCAAGAACCTCATACCAACAATCTCAACCATGCGCCTCAGAAGATGGGGGTAGTGTCAGGGCATCGCAATTCTCCCGCTATCTACTTAAAACTGCCGGAAGTTTCGCTCTGGTTACACATGCGCTGCTCAGAGCCGCAAAACTCAATAAAAACCGCTGTTCCCGCGCATGTATGGCCATTTAAAATGGTCGAGAATTGCGTTGCCCTGGAGTAGTGTACAGACTTTGGGCTTCTGACACCAGGGCGACACACGGCCTATACCTGCGATTCTGCGGCAGCAGACTGAAGAAAACGCTCGAGCTTCTCTACTCCCGGATGCCCACCGATTAATCGGCCCGCGACCACCTTTGCCTGCATCGCAGTCAGCAGGGCAGCAGCTTTATCCTCCTGAGCCATGTAGGCCTGTGCCAGGATATATAACTCGTGGATACCCCGCCATGCCGTCACTTGACACGCCTTAACAGCAAGCTGAACCGCATACTCTGGTTCGAAAAACGGACCTTCATGAAGATAAGAAAGCGCCAACAATCGCAGGACCTTGGGATGATCTGGGGCTGTAGTAAGGGCTCGGTGAAGGTGGTGACGCGCGTATGCCAACTTGCCCTCCGAAATAAGCACTTCAGCAAAAGCTACAACCGCGTCAAACGGACCTCTGTCGAGAGATGCTAATTTGGAAATATCCTCGCGCGAGCGCGCACATTTCGAAGCGGAATACGCCAAACGTGCCCGCGCCGCCTCTAATCTCGGAAAACCACCGGCATCGCAATGCACCGCATCAAGAAGCGCCTGGGCCTCCTGAACAGCCGCAGCGTCTGCGCCAGACTCTACAACCGCAGTCACAAAGAGGGTTGCAAGCTCTGGGTCTGCTGGCAGTCGCCGAAGACACACGCGCATCGTCCACACTGCCTCAATAGCGTATCCAAGCCACAGCTGTAATCGGGCTAGCCTGACATACCCCTCACGCAGCTGTGGAAAGGATGCGGTCACTTGACGGAGAAAAACCTCGGCCTCATCAAAACGCTGTAGCCGGAAGAGACAATGAGAGAGATCGAGCAACGCATTCACCTTTGCCCGATTGCCAGGACGTGCGCGCAGGCCGTTGAGGTAGCACTGGGCAGCCTTCTCATACTCACCACGTTGGTACAGCTCTGCTCCCTTAATCCACGAGTGCACCGGAAGGCCACGCCATCGACGGATCCACGCACCGTAACTCCTCAAAAAGTTGGAGACATTGGCAAAGAATCTCACGGCTAATTGCTCCTCTGTAAACCCAGACGGGATCGTAGAGACACGCATTCCCGTATTACCACCCTCTATTCTGCTGGCTGGGCCGATTTGCTTCAGAAAACGGGACGCTCCCAGCAGAAGAACCCCAATCAGCCGCCGATAAGCAGATA
>JBIKKR010000094.1:0-11557 GCA_044360225.1 Bdellovibrionota bacterium
GCGCGTCTACAACGGAGACCCCGATGACACTTCCTGGCCGTGCGCCGGCATCCTGGAGGGTGCGACTGATCTCCACCGAGGCAACGTACAGCTCTTCGAATGTTCGGCTGCCCTGCTGATCAATTATAGCAGCGTGGTGGGGCCATCGTTCAGCACTCTGCTCAAGGATCTGCTCTGCACGTAAGCTACCACTCATGAACTACGCTCTCCCCGTCCTATATCGACTTCGCACTCTTTGTAGAAAGGCTCAACCTGTTCTGCACGGAGCTTTGAGATAATGGTTGCTCTCTCCTCTCCGCATAGGTGACCAGCAGCGATGCGCCCTGCCGCATAGCCTGTTGATAGGCATGTCCCCATAACCCGCGCCGACGCTATTGCCTCATCGGTTGCGGATATGGAGCGGCCCGCAAAGTATAACCCAGCTTGCTCGTGTGAGCACAGAGCACCCAGTGGAATTTCGTAGCTTCTACCTTGCTGCGGAAAGGTCAGCAGGGGGCGGCTCGCCGTATCCCAGCGTTCGACGGGCCAGAAACCGAGCGCTATCCCAGATGGACTCCGCTTTGACTGGGTAACATCCTGTTTTGACAGAATAGTTTCGCCCTTGCCTCGTCCCCCTGCCCGTATGCCGAGCGCATCGGCGATTATGCCAATTCGAGCAGATTTTAGAGGTCCGCCGCGCGAAGCTAGGTAGGCTACGAGGGTGAGGATGTCAGTGCGGGCTTGTCGCTCAATAGCGCTGTGTGAGCGTGCAGGGTGATCTGGCTCAGTTGGTTGCGTACCCAACTTGAATGCCGCACTGCCGCTGCGTAGGGAGCCCGGCACGAGAGAAACATACGAGAGGCGCTCCGAGATGTCGTTAGCCAGGACCCCTTCCCGAAGTATTTTGCGTACGATAAATCCAAGCGAATCCTCATCGAGCTCGGTCAGTCCATGCAGTTCAAAGACCAGTGCCCCAGCCTGAGGTGGATTAGGCTCAAGGACCGAAAATCCAAGTAGTCGGGAGACCACGGCGTCTCCGCTGCAATCAACCACCGCATGGGCGGTGATGCTTGAGTGTTTTAGTTCAAGTTCGAATACTTGTGTCGACTGTGAGAAGCGCGCAGACGCAAGCTGCTCGCTGCAGCACAGCATGGTGCGATCTCCGAGGGGTGCGAGTTGCTCAAGTGCAGCAGTTTCAAATGCCTGAGGTGAGTATGGAAGGTAGGCGAGCCCCGCTTCATTTCGAGTCAATGAGGTTCCTGAAAGCTCCGCCAGCCGAACGCAAAACTCGAGCGCAAATCCGGGATTATCGAAGCTAGGAGGCTTCGATAGGGAGGTGCCGCACAGAGAGAGTCCACATACGGTGCCGACTCGCGCGTCAGTCGCTGAGCCACCGATGCGATGAGACCGCTCGATGAGACATGTCCTCACTCCTGAGCGAGCCGCGGCCACTGTAGCTGCCAGCCCTGCTGGGCCAGCACCAACAACCGCTACGAGTGGAAGGTCGCCCTGTTGTGGCATGATCTCAGCTCGCGTTGGAGGTGGTTATCTCCGATTTAATACAGTTCATGCAATGGTCGATGGTCGTTCTGGGGATAAGGGTCTCATCATAACACACAGTCAGTTCAAGTTGGTCACGATACCGTGACCAGACCATGGTTAATCCAGGTGGAGTAGGATTTGGGGGGTAGTGCGAAGCGCTCACTACCTTCTGATCACGTATGTGGGTTATGTTCGACAATGAGCTGCCGATGTCGGACACGTAGAGCGACGCTGGGTGTCCCTTTGCTGGCATCTCTATAACCTTCCAGAGCAGAGGAATTGGCAGTCGTCGTACGAGCTGGAGGAATGCCAGGTGTTTGGCGGGTGCGCGTGTTGTAATCGCTTCATGAAGCTGCTCAATCACGCTGTTCGTAGCAACTTCAAGTGAAGAAAGATCGCCTGGTCTTAGCCGAAAGAAGACAACCGAAACCTGATTCGAAAGCGGAGATCGTTCTCGTGTGTGGCGGCGCATGTCGTGTGGAACGGGGATGAAGATCGGCGCAGTGGTTTGCGTCAACTGTGCAAAGGCGCGAGCTGAAATCGCAAGGTAGAGCGCAGACGAGAAGATGCCCGCGGTTAGCTTCAAAGAGAGTTGATCAACATAAGCTGTTTCAGCGTGCGAAAAGCGGATCTTTGTGTAGGCATAGCGAGGTGGCGTAGACGAATTCCTCACTAGTCGCGCAATTCGACCAGCTGCCTTATCAAAAACAATTCTCGTAGCATTTTGTGCCTGACTGATGCAGGCACGCAGCGCAGGTTTGGAAGGGGATGCTGGAATCGGTAGTGTGCTGATCTCGCTGCTTGAGAGGTTTTGTAGCAGCAGTTCTCCGCCATGTGCATCGCTTAGGGAGTGGTGCCAGAAGATCAGAAGTGAGGGGCCTTGATCATACTGCGGGAGCACGATGATACCGATAGGAGGTTGGCGACGGATATTGACTCGGTGTTGGTTGATCCATGCATGTAGATCGTTTTCGCTACTCACATGAGCGGCGATTTCGAAGCTTGTGATGCTCGCGGTCGTAGTTTGCCACCGAGGAGCACGCAACAAGGGAGTGCGTAGTCGCAAACGCGCGCCGTACTGAAGCAGTGGGGTCTCCGCAAGGTTGGTGCATAGCGTTCGAAGGTCTGAATCCGGAGCCAGCGTCACCACCAGGTGGCAGAGGTTGCCGGCTGACCCGTTGCGACGCATGTCGTAATCTAGTCCGAGCATGAAGGTGTCTGCCCCGTTGAGCGGGAAGCCTTTGTTAAGCAGGAATCTTTTGTGCGGCGAAATTTTGGTAGCGTCGGCAGTGTTGCTGCGATCGTTGCAGAGCCTCATTAGTTAACACCGTCTGCACTCTGAGAAAGCACCACGACTCGTTCCGCAAGAGCTTGAGCCGTGGTAAGCGGCGTAGCTGTCATGAGTTGAATCGGAAAGGGGATCCTGAGTTGCTTTTCAATGAAGATGATTAATTCCAGGAATCCAATAGAATCGAGTCCTCGAGCGCGGAGCTCATCGTGTGGCCCTACTGGTTGGCTGAGCATATCGCTCAGAAATCGGCAAATTTCGGCCTCAATATATTCTTTAGATAGACTGGTCATGTAGGCGTATCTGGGCTATGCACGGTACCGGCAAGGTAAAACGCTTTCAAATAATGGTCAACGCCCTGTCAGGGAGTCGCAATTTTCTCGCTATCTACTCGAAACTGCTGGAAGTTTCGATCGGGATACACATGCGCGGGCCAGCGCTGTAGAGTTCAATAAAGACAGCAAGTATGCTACGAAGAAGATCGTGTTAATTCCCGTTGTGCTATCAGCAGTAGGTGTAGTGAATGCGCTTGGCCGCGACTGCGTTTCAGTTGCCGAGCGGCTCTTTGCTGGAGACCAGAGTGGTATCCGCAGTATGGGTGGTTTTGTTCCAGATCGAGAGTGCTTTGTAGGAGCCGTTGACGATCCACTTCCATCAGCTCCAGAGGGGCTAAACTGGGTGTGGTCCCGAAATGCCGCACTCTCCTTGATCGCGCTTCAGCAGATTGAGGGAGCCGTTAGGACAGCGATAGACCGATACGGCGCTCAGCGCCTCGGAGTTGTCCTTGGCTCGAGCACCTCAGGTATCGATCAAGGTGAGGCGGCGGTACGTGGGCGCAATCAGGATGGCAATCTGCCGGATGGATATAACTATTGCCAACAGCAGATGGGTGCCGTATCTGATGTCGTGAGCGAGCTTACTGGCGCTCGGGGGCCGAGCTACACGATCTCAACAGCCTGCTCGTCGAGCGCTAAGGTATTTCGTGCCGCCCTTAATCTGATTCGTAGTGGGGTCTGTGATTGTGTCATTACGGGCGGATTCGACTCGTTGTGCAAGCTGACTCTTAATGGATTCTCCGCTCTTGAGCTGGTATCGGATGAGATAACGAACCCGTTTAGCAAGAATCGCAAGGGCATCTCTATAGGAGAGGGAGGAGCACTTTTTCTCCTGGAGCGGGTCGAGCCAGCCGCTCTTACAGCGCAGTCTGTTTGTATCTGCGGCGTTGGTGAATCCTCAGATGCCTACCACATCTCATCGCCGGATCCTGAAGCTAAGGGAGCGATCGCAGCGATTCGAAGCGCAGTTGGTCATTCTGGCGTTTCGATTGAGGCAATCGACTATGTAAATCTTCACGGAACGGGAACCCTACACAATGATGCAATGGAGTCACGTGCTATGCGTGCAGTATTCCCGGAATCAGTGCCAGCAAGCTCAACAAAGCCCCTCGTGGGGCACATGCTCGGTGCGAGCGGTGCAACGGAGGTCGCATTCTGTTGGATGGCGCTACGCGACCCGCATCACCGACTTCCGCCACATATATTCGATGGAGTGCGTGATCCTGAACTACCGCCGATACGTTTTGTTTCTGTTGGGGAGCGTAGTGAGACGCCTCTTCGGTTTGTTTTGAGCAATTCATTTGGTTTTGGCGGTAGTAACTGCGCAATCGTACTTGGGAGGGGAGATAGTGTCAGAGCGTTGTAGTGCCCCGTATGATAGACTTCCCCACGGTCCTGGGTTGCACTTTCTCGGTGAGCAACGAGAGGGTGCTGGAGCTGACCTTGTTTTTGCGGTGCTGCTCACCAACGATCTCTGCGTTGTAGGCGCAGACGGAACTATTGAGCCCGAAGTTGGTCTTGAGATTATGGCTCAGGCGTGCGGGATGTTGGTCGCTGGGGAGCTCGTGCACGGGAAGCGGTCACGAGGTGTGGTCGCTGCCGTGCGTGGATACGAGTATCACCTAACGCCCCTTGCCATAGGGCAGCGCTTAGTTGTGACAGCCCGCCCGGTGATGGTTGATGGTGAGCTTGCTGTATGCGAAGGCGAGATTGCCGAGCAGGGGCAGGGGAGCGCCGTGATTCAGAGAGCGCGGATAACTTTAGTTTGTCGAGAGGAGGATGCATGAAGCGAGTGCTCGTTACAGGAGCTTCGGGGTCGATAGGATCGGCGATAGCTCGTGAGTTAGCGCAGCGTGGTTTTGCGCTTACGTTGCAGTATCGATCCAATCAAGCCGCCGTAGAGCAGCTCATGCAAGAGATATCCCTGGAAGGGTGTACGGTAGATTCAATCGCTTTTGATGTTACCGATCGGGCTGCGACTGCATCCGCGCTCGAAGCATGTGTTGCGAATCACGGGCCGTTTTGGGGGGTTGTATACAACGTTGGGGTGCACCGTGATGGTCCTATGGTAGCTTTAACGGGCGAGGATTGGGACGCCGTGATAGGAGCCAACCTTACCGGCGTATACAATGTGCTACAGCCCCTTCTCATGCCGATGGTGCAGGCTCATGAAGGTGGGCGTATCGTGACTATCTCATCTGTTGCGGGCATCACGGGTAATCGTGGTCAGACAAACTATGCTGCTGCGAAGGCAGGCCTCATAGCATTGACCAAATCGCTCGCTGCTGAGATGGCCAAGCGTGAAATCTTGGTCAATTGCGTGGCTCCCGGATTCATTGAGAGTGAGATGATTCAGGAGATTCCCAAGGAGGAGATTCAAAAAATCGTTCCACTACGTCGTCCGGGCCTTCCACGCGAAGTCGCAGGAGTAGTGGGATTTTTATTGAGCGAAGCGGCGACCTATATGACCGGTCAGGTGTTGTCGCCCAATGGTGGGCTTGTATAAGGTTGGGGAATACACTCGTAAAACGGATTGGTCTGTGAAGCGCGTTGTTGTTACTGGTATTGGGATGCTTTCACCACTAGGCGCAAACTTTGACGCCACGTGGCGCTCGCTCATAGCTGGTCGCAGTGGGGTTCGCGCCATGCCTGAATGGGGGGACATCATAGGGTTACGAGCAGCTGTTGCTGCTCCGGCTGCACCGTTTGAGCTTCCAGAACACTACACGCGGAAGCGATTACGCAGCATGAGCCGAGCAGGAATTATGGCCGTGCGAGCTTCCGAGATGGCGCTTGAGGATGCAGGACTTCTTGATGATCTGGTGCTTGGCTCTGGCAAGGTCGGTGTTAGTTACGGCTCATGCCTCTCTGGAAGTGATACGCTCCTTGATATCGCCCGACACTGTATCGATAGAGATGCTCGGGGTATGCAAGCAAGCACGTTTACGCAAGCGATGAGTCATAGCTGCGCTGCTAATATCTCTATTTTTTTTGGCTTGCGCGGAAGGATTATTCCTACATCGAGCGCCTGTACATCGGCGAGCCAGGGAATTGGGTATGCTGCTGAGGCGATTCGGTCTGGGGCCCAGAGAGTGATGGTTGCTGGAGGAGCAGAGGAGCTTTCTGTACCTCTGTTGCTACTATTTGATTCGATGTACGCAACATCGCAATGTAAAGATGGAATCGATAGTAGTCCGAGACCGTTCGACACCTCACGTGATGGGCTCGTGGTGGCTGAGGGAGCGTGCTCCTTTGTGCTCGAGGAACTCTCGTTTGCGCAGGCGCGTGGCGCTCGAATATACGCTGAGCTGGTAGGCTTCGGCACGAACTCAGATGGTGAGCACATTACCGCACCCACCCCAGCAACGATGCGTGAGGCTGTCAAAGATAGCCTCGCTGACGCTGGCCTTTGCGCCAACGATATCGGTTTTGTACATGCTCACGCAACCGGGACAGTGCTCGGTGATGTTGCTGAAGCTGAGGCGCTTGAGCCTGTTTTTGGCGAAGGGCCGCCCATCAGTGCCCTTAAGAGCTACTGTGGTCATACCCTTGGAGCGTGTGGTTCCCTTGAGGCGGCTATCACCATCCGGATGATGCAAGAGGGGACCTTTGTTCCGGTGAGAAACCTTGAGGTTCCAGCTCCTGAATGTGCGGGGCTTGATATTATCCGTGGCACGCCACGGCGCCGTGATGTCGAGTTTGTTATGTCGAACAATTTTGCGTTTGGCGGGGTCAATACATCGCTCGTGTTTAAGCGTGTTTGAACACTATCAACCGCTGCTATTGGCTGCTACTGCCCGTAGGGTAGCGGGACCCTGTAGGAGGTCAATGAGTTCCCCTGCTGTGCTCCACGCGTTGCGATGGTTTAGCATGACAGAGGAGATCGTGTGGTATGTCTCCTCGATTGCGGCCATGTTCATCGCAAGCTGCCGCAAGAAATCCTCGTCGTTCAGTGGGATAGTCAGCAAGCGATTCAGTTCAAGCATGTGAGGCATCAACGCGATGTCGAGAAATCCCGGGGTAACCGGGGTGTTGTCGATCTCATGCGCCTTGCGAAATAACGCCTGCATTGCCTCGTTGCGGTCGTACACTGTGCGGAGAGCCGACTCTACTGTCTTCAGTGCCTCGATGTTGCACAGGCGCCCCTGATTGACAATAAAGGCGACAAACCCCCAGTAGACCGCATAATCCCACAGTACTTTCAGCGGCATAACACGTGGATTGCCAAACACAGGGTACTGTTGGTGAAAGCTCTTCAAAACACTATCGGAAAGCAGCGTGTACAGGTCATTGTATAGTTCGGCTCTGCCGATAAACCGCTCGGTAGCCAGGTCGCGAGTGATGACATCAGTGATAAAAGTGTTTTGAATGGCGATAAAGTCGCTGCCAGGACTGTAGAGTGGATCGATAAAAACTCCTGCGTCGCCGGTGATCGCCCACCGATCGGGAGAGAGGACTCGTGAGCACTTGTGAGCATAATGTTTCACTGCAAGGTAGTCAGCGAGGTCGCCTCTTCGGGAAGTAAGGTGATGAGCGAGTTGCGGCTCAAAGCGCTGCAGCCACGCGAGAGAGTCGTCAAACGAACGAAAATGTGATAGGGGGTGGAGCTTGGGATCGGTAACGATACCTACGCTCGTATATCCTGACGCTAGCGGTATAAGCCAGACCCAGTACCCCTCGCCAGTTAAATGATTCGTGCTGTACCAGCGAGAATAGATCCCATCGTGGTTATCACGCCATCCTGGGGAGTTGCACCACTCGTCGATATCGATTCTACCGCGCATGCGGAACCACACGGCATTAGAATCGTGCTCGCTTGGGCGTTTGAGGCCGGAGCGTCTTTTAATGATCGCAGCGCGCCCGGAGGCATCGACTATCCATCGACTTTCAAGGGAGAGCTTAGACCCACGCTGCTCATAGAGAAGGGTGTGAGTTCTTCCGGATTCTGAAATCTGGACATCGGTGACTCGGCTTAACGACAGGACCGAAACGCCGAGCTCGAGGGCGCTTTTCGCGAGAGCATTTTCAAACCTACCACGATCGATCTGGTATGTAGGAACGTAGAAGTGTCGATTCGAACCCATCTCAAGGCGGTCTTCTATGCGCGAGTTGTCACCACGTGAGAAGAACATGCGGATCCCCAGTTTGCGTAGCTGCTGGCTCTGGAGGTGGCCTTTTAGTCCGAGGGTCTCAGAAAAGTAGTGTGCAGCAAGCTCGACTGTTGATTCCCCAACTTTGTGCGTGGCCTCTGGATATGGGAGAGGTTCTCGCTCAAGAACTGTAATTGTAGCAGCAGGGAGCGAACGCCTGAGTTGGATCGCCAGGGTTAGGCCAGCCAGACCACCCCCGATGATGGCGATGTCGACTTCAGTGGAGCTCATTTGTTTCCTCTCGTTGGCGTTGGCCCATTAACGATGGCCTCCCGTTGGAGTGATGTCACTGCAAGATTCGCTAGGTCGTTACTCAGGTTGGCACCACGAGAGCTGCTGCTAATTGCGAACGGATTGCCATTGCCTCCGGATACCTCAAGCGGTTTTGACAGAAAAACCGTAGAGCCCTCTGACACCGTTAGTGTGGCTCCAAGCCTGTCGGAGCCCGAAAAAACTCCCGTGAAATACTTTGTTGCTCCATGCCGCAGTCTAAACTGGTTGATATGGATCGCCATGGTAATTTTGCTAGCCGGATCGAATAGGCTCCTTAAGCGAAGGGCTTCCAGCGTTCGTTCTCTCACTTGCGTCTCAAGCTGAATTTTATCGGCGCGATTTTCACGGTCGGAAGGAAGTTCTCCAGTAGACAGCTCTACCCGGCCAACCTTAAAGCCTTTAGCCGCGAAGCTGTTCGCTACGGGAACCCGTTTTGCGCACGATGTCAGTAGTATCGCGAGGCTCAAAGCTATTGTTCGCATCTTCATCGATTGTTCTCCGTGTTTGGTAATACCCGTAACTACTCCGTTTAGCGATCTTCATTTCAAGGGCTAGCACACCACTATATACCATCTTTATGCATACAAAAGTGGTAACTACTTAGCAGAATCTACCTCTTTTACGTACAAGGGGTCAGATTTGCCGAGCAATTCCGGGGTTGGAGGGAATTGTTCGGATCTAGTGTGCCGGTATAGAGGCACACGGGATTGTGCAATCGAATCTCTGACCCTCTTGTTGTCACGTCAACCCCTGAATAGAGATGCTAGGAGGAGTGTTCCACTCCACGTAAAGCTCGACAAGTACGTGAAAATAAAACTTCCCAAAAGGGGCCATAGCAGTATGTAAATCATGTTTTATGCCAAAACGTACACCAGTCATTACACGTGCCAAGGTCTCTCTAGTCGGAGGAGAAGCGAGTCCTCTTATCATGTCGATGAGGTGGGTTATCTCCGGGATATTTCCGGCTCCGACTCCCTCAAAGTCCTGTAGGTTGCTACAGAGAGGTTGCGCATCAATATTCGCCAGAGTATGGCGAGGAGAGTGATGTGGGCTGTGCGGGTTATTGCGACCTAGTAGGGAAGGGAATAGCATTGGGTGCATGAGTACCATCACATTCGATCACCCCTTGGCGCCGTTACCTGAGAGTAAGCGGCTCGCGCTTGTAGCCCATGACGGCAAGAAGTCTGAGATGTGTGCCTGGGCAGCACTGCATCGCGATGAGCTCTCGCGACATGTACTCTATGGCACCGGCACAACGGGTGCTCTGCTTGAACGTGAGGTTTCTCTACCGGTAATAAAGTGCGCATCGGGGCCGCTTGGTGGCGATCAACAGATCGGTGCGATGATCGTCGAAGAGCGGATCGACATGCTCTTTTTCTTTTGGGATCCCCTCACCGCACAGCCACACGATCCTGATGTCAAAGCGCTCCTGCGGATAGCGGCGCTCTACGAGATCCCGATAGCGTGTAACCGAGCGAGTGCAGATTTTTTGATAACGAGTGCGCTGATGGCTAGGGAGTACCCGAGGCGAGAGCGTGCAAGCCGGGGATGAACGTCTGTACGAAGCTCGTGCGCACATCCCCGCGCCTTGTGAGTCTGCGTCCTCGTGAGAAGCGCGTTCGCGAGAGCTTTGCTATTTCAAAGGATAAGACAAGCAAAGGATTGTGGAGTTATAGCGGTACACTAGGTAGTTGTGCTCGGTTGTGGTGCCCGGCTGAGGGAATTTTCAGGTAGTGCGACAGGGCCAGACTGGCGGATTAGGCGACTTTTTTGAGGCAGCTAAGACTAGCCTGAGCTAACACCGGCTCCTGATAGCCCCGGAAAGCCCCAAACTACTCTAAAGAGCCTTATTCAAGATATACCTCTGCCGATTCGTCTCGATGGAAGTGGTTTGTGCCAGTCGTCACACGATGACTCGAATGAGTTGTGGGACGGAAGCTCATCGATGACGAGTTTGCGGCAGCGGGAGTACGGCACCCGCTGCCGCGCAAGCTTCATGATGAAGATTATCTCTCATCCAAGACCTGCAGTGAGAATGGGGCTCCACCGCCGACAGCATCGAGCGCCGCAACCGTCGCAACCACCTGATCCTCGATTGCAAGGCCACGGGCTTCAATTGCCACTGTCTTTGTTCCACGTAGAGTTACGAATACATCATAGGTGCCTGATGGAATCGTGAGGTAGTCAGACATCGCCTTAAATGGGACATTTGAAAGGACTGGCTGAGCATTTGCAATTCCAGCACCTGGAGCGGTAACATACACATCAACGGAAGGGGCGCTCGGAGCCGCGTGTAGCACACGTACCCTTGCCGATCCCGTTTCCGGGCGCGATCGATCCGCGGTAAACACAAGCGGAGCAATCTGCGCCACCTTGCCAGCTGCGATGATCATGTAATCGGTGTCTTCAGCAAACACTGCGTGCGTGTCGATCGCTGTGGTGTCAGTTCCCGTAACATTCACTTGAACACGATGGTCGCCGGCGTCTATTTCAAGAAAATCAGAGGCCACAGTGTACGGGACATTCTCAAGAATACGCCCTCCATCGATCAGGACATCAACATTTGGCGCGTCGGGAGAGGCATGAAATACTCGCACGCGCGCCTCGCTATTGTTCTTGTCGCCACATGCGATGGGTCCGAGCATCAACCCTGCTACGACGAACAACTTCGCAATACCTTTGACCTTAGAATAGATTCCCATAAGACCTCCCCCTTTTTTGTGAGCGTTAAATTACTGCAACATTAGCACAGTAATACTACGGCGGTATTTGCATTGCTGTCAATAAATAGTGTCGTATTTGCGCAGCGTTTTTAAAATGACACATGATAACAGCGCGTTAGGGAGGTTGGCGGTGAGGGCTCGGGTGGCTTTAACCTGATTTATTACCCGCATTTTTTCATCATAAAGTCACAAGACTCACTCATAGCTAAAAAATAGTAAAACCAATCGCTTTTCTGTAAGTAGCTGAACTCTGGTGGCTGTTGAGAT
>JBIKKR010000232.1:0-3143 GCA_044360225.1 Bdellovibrionota bacterium
CCGCATCGACTCTAGTGCATCATGTGCTATTGAGCGCCCATCCGAAGACATGCTCACATCTTCGCATGTCTAACGTTAATACAACATATCAAATATCAACTAAATTATGTTACCTACTATAGAACCTTAGCGATTTCAATTTTGTCATCAGCGTACTCTAAAGACAACACCGGCAGCTTGCCACTCGAGGGCACGAGTTCATTGAGCTCTCTGTATGTTTCATAGTTATGAAACGCCCTTACAAGTAGATTAATCGAGGATGCGTCTACCTGCTCCTGCAACGAAGGATACTGAGCAAAGATATCGTCCAGAAACTGCACGAATTCGTCTCGCTGAGCTAACACTGCGGGGATGTCTAGTCCAAATACCTGACCACGATCTTCTGCAAGAGCGCGAAGATCAACCTGCGAGATATCTCTTCCAAATAGGCCAAGAAATTGATCGAGGGTCGGCCCGTCAACCTTGAGATGATCCACAATCGGCTCCACATACTTCGCGAAAAGCCCCTCATTCGAGAAAGCTAACTGCCCAGCTGAATCGACCCTCAATTCGAGAGTGGGATATCGATCCTGAATAAATGTGATTAATGCTTGAGCATCGGATAATGCTAGTCTTTCAAGTTTTGGAATTACAGTTTTATGATAATCCAGGCCCACAAGCGGCCAATGGGCACCCGGCGCCACGCGATGTAAAACTTCAGAGATCCGTCGCAAATTTCCGAGCCACTCATGAAACTCATTTTGCTCCAATCCATCCACACTAAATCCTCTAGCCGGTATCCGAATGGCAAGCGTTCGAAGATCTTCAGCGGAATGTATCGTAACATCTGGCACGGCCTCTCTGAGCCGCTTTACGGCCTCGATCATCCGAGCTGCACTTTGTGAATCACCGGCAACTTGATTCCGCGAATAGCCCGACACAAGCTGGCCTATATTGCTATGGATATCCACATCTACGTGTTCGCGAAGCTGCTGAAGGTATTCTCTGAAATCACGACTTTGAAAGGTATGCAGAAATACCTCAAGTGATGCGAGTCCGTCTGCCGACCACACTCGCGCTATTTCGCCTAACGGCGACTGGCACTCTGGATCTACTTTTCTCACAGTTTCTGAGGCAGCACGAAAATCCGGAGATGCGAGCATCGTCTCTATCTTTGCTACGCACGACCTAGCGTGGTCACCCCTGATATCAGCACCATCTTTGGCGACCTGAGCTACTTGCTCTAGAATCTCTCTGGCTGTAAGCCCTTGGACTTTACGCCGATGCTCCTGTTTTTCGAGGTATGAAGGTGCCCTTCTCGATTCAGGCTCTAGCGCTCTCTCAATCCCCTCGTGCCAAAAGCATGCAACGATAAGCTGGGCATCGCCTTCCGAGAGGTCCCGAATGGTAAGCGGCGCGATCTCGGGTCGCGAATTCAAGGCAGTCACAGCAGTATGCCCGCTGGAAGCTGGATCTCGCTCCTGTGGCCTACTAGATGCCATATCTTCTGGATCAATAAAGGCGGCAGCTAGAACCAGAGCGCTAGCGAGCTTCCTAAAGGGCGCACCAAAGCCGCCAAACTGCTCGGGCGCTTCGCAAGCCGTCTGGTGAGATTGCTCTTGACCAGTTTGCGAGAAGTTTCGTGTGCACTGCTCTTTTACTCTTACAGACATACGCGATGTGGAGAGATTAGAATTATGCTCGCCCCTGACGCAATGTAACTGCCATAAAGAATTGCCTGGTTCAGGGGCTACCTAGAGATATGGCTATCTCGACGTAGCGTGTCGCTATTTCCCGTGTGACCAGTCAAAGAAAGGGTGGTGCAGGGCCTGACGCCGTAAAGGGCAGTCCAGATCTCTCGCACAACACCGTAATGTCAGATAGTTACAGCCCCTGGCACCAACCAGTCAACTACCGGCTTAGACCGGGAAATCGTGCTATGCAACATAACTCGAGAGAAGCTGCATAACCCTTTAGCAAGGACAATCGAGGAGTGCGCATTACAGTCGATGACATACATCGCTTAGCCGCGAAGTCGTTCGGCTTAGATTTGAACAGCTATAGGTGTGACGGGGAGAGGGTATGAGTAGGCGCAGCAGCACATGTGCGGCTCCACGGGAGGCACACCAGCAACAGCTCAATCACATGTGTGGACAGCAGAACACGCACTACAGCGGGATGACCTCGGCTAGATTAGATCGACGGGCCTGTCAAAAAATCATATGCAACAGTGCTTCAAGAGGCGTACCAGGAGCTGTAACGTACTCAGGCAGCTCAAGCAGCCCTACCTTTATAGCAAGCAGCCATATCCCCAGCTCCACAAACAGCACCACTGGCAGCTCGACCTCTTCTACGACCGCACACGAACCACCACCGCAGAGGTTTAAAGATACTGGGGAGCTCCTCCTCCAAGAAGGAGTAAATGTTCGAGTTGATGGTGATGGCCGAATCAGTGCGACTATATCCCTTACACCGAAAGAGGCGAATGGTGAAAGTATCGGCACATATTTTACGGGCCATGCTGGAAGTGATCGAATTGCGAAAGGAGGACGCGATGTTGCGGTGAAGAATATCGCAGCAAACGAAAATTACAATCGTGGAACGCTCCTTACTTGGGAAAGTAAAGCGGGCTCGCAGGATCTCTACCACATTAGCGCCGCCTCGAACGTTGATTCTATCACCATCACTATTCCCGGACGAAAAGATCCGATTAAGCTCTCGCGCGATGATATTCTCAGGCGAGCCAAAGAGGCCAAGAAAGCTGCGCCATCGTCGCCTGGAGGTATCATTGCCTCAAGCAATCCATCGACTACTAACCCTGCAATGCCAGCCGCTTCGGCCGGTGGGCCGCAGAAACCAGCTGAAAGCTCTCCAAAAGGCATTATACAGGGGAACACAGGCCTTCTCACGGCAGCAGCCGCGCCAGGTGGCCTGCTTGCTGGAAGTCTGCTCTCGAAAGTTGTGAAGCAAGTAAATCGCCTGAAGCCTGGCCTTGGCGTGGATACGGCTGGCACGCTCCTTGCTGAGCCGGGCAGGATCATTTCCAATCTTGCTGACAAATATGGAAATGCTAGGCAGATCGCGGCACTCAGTGACATACGCGCTGCCAAGACGACGATTAGCGAGATAGATGTAAAAGCGCTCAAGCCAGACGCCGTAGCTAA
>JBIKKR010000123.1:0-9138 GCA_044360225.1 Bdellovibrionota bacterium
GAGATACCCCATACAGTGGCTGTTGAGGCCTATATTTTGCCGCGAGGCGAGCAGATGTTCCGGTCTCCGTGCAGGCGATAAGCGCAGCTGCGCTCGTCTTTACCGAGGCCGCGCAAGCAGCATAGGCTATTGCATCGGGTACCGTAAGCGAATCAGAGTTACGTAAACGGAGCTTATATTCCTCAAACGCAAAGGTCTGTTCGGCCGCCAAAGCGATCCGACTGAGATAGCCGACGCACGCAGCTGGGTGCTCACCGATAGCTGTTTCGTCCGACAGCATTACCGCATCTGCTCCGCCCATGACGGCAGCAGCGATGTCGGAAACCTCGGCTCGTGTCGGCCGCACCGATGTAATCATCGAGTGCATCATTTGCGTTGCAACTATCACCGGAATTCCGCGGAAATTGGCTTCCTCAATGAGTCTCCGTTGAAGCATCGGAAGCTGCTCCAGCGGGACTTCTAATCCCAAATCGCCACGAGCTACCATCAATCCGTCAGAGACCTGCACGATCTCCTCGATATTTTCAAGGGCGGCTCGGCGCTCGATCTTGGCAATAATACCGGCAGACGCGCCGCGTTGGTTAATAATTTCTCGGAGGGAGAGTACATCGCTGGCCGAGCGAACAAACGAGATCGCAACGTAGTCAACACCGTTGGTGATTCCCCATTCGAGATCGATTAAATCTTTTTTCGTAGTAGCTGGAAGATCGACGTCGCTGTCAGGAAATGCGATTCCAACTCTTGAGCGGATACGCCCCCCCTTAATTACACGACATACGACGTGGTCTGCCGCGACCGATTCGGTTACTAACTCGATAAGGCCGTCTGCCAAGAGTACGTGATGCCCCGGAAGGAGAGTCGCCATCGGGTTGACGGTTTCAACGTAGATCGTCTGAGCGTTGGACAGGCTCTTGTTGGCTGCTCGTAACTCTATCAGCTGTCCATCGTGAATCGGACAGAAATCTCCATCAACGTTCGATATTCTGATCTTGGGGCCTGAGAGATCCTGAAGGATGGCGATGTGGGCTCCCATCTCTGCTGCGATCGTGCGGACATCTTTTAGAACTGCAAGGTGCTCATCGTGGCTTCCGTGAGAAAAGTTTAAGCGAAATACATTTGCCCCCGCTCGTATCAGTTCCTTGATCTTTTCCGGCGCGCGAGAGGAGGGGCCCAAAGTTGCAACGATCTTCGTTTTGCGCTGCGCAATCATGGTCGCGTCGAGCGGGTTCTTACTTGTCCAAAGCTGTTGGAGGACAGCTTGGAAACTCTTTGCAGCCGATTCAGAAAAGCTGGTTGCTGCACTGCGTGGTTCGGCGTTCATGTGGTACCTCGTAAAGTTATGGGACCATTCAGCCCTCATGTGGCCGCGCCCCGGTCGATAGAATAAGCTACCGAACGAGCAGTTTACAAGGCGCAGGATGCTAAATTGTGCCAAGAGGCGCTTGAGCGATCGTGGGCAGGAAACTCGCTCGTTCTGCAGTGTTAAGTGCACGAAGGATCTGTTCTGGAGTCGCCGCGTTCTGAGAGAGTAGCATTAGCAACTCTTCTGCGAGCGAAGTGCCCTGAAGCGACGGGGCGTCGGTCGAAAATGTATACGCTATGCCGTACTCATCAAGCGTTGATATGATTCGTCCGTACTCGGCGATATCTTTCACCGCGCCGGTAAGCAAGTTTGATTTCACGCACAGCTCGCACACGATGTCTCGCTCTTTGAGCAGTTTAAGTCCGCGGTCATCCTTCTTGTCCCACAAAGCTCGGATGGCTGTTATTGGGTGGCCGACGCGTGATGGGGCCAGGGTCTCAATCGTCTTAATAAATGTCTCTATATCAACGTGATGGGTCTCGCCAACGTGAACAGTTCGGCCGAGACCGGGGCCGGCTTCATCGAATACAATCCTCATCTCCTCTAGTCTGCGCGGCGAGGAGAGCGCATTGACAGATTCGTGACCCGCGAGATCAATACCGATAATCTTGTTGGTCTTCTCACGCCACAGCCGAGTTTTCTTGGCGAGAGCAATGTTCGCCTCGAAAGTCATGTCTCGACCAAAGCAGAAGATGTGTCCGACTTGAATGTTTCCGTGGAAGCCGATCTCTACTTCTTCGACTGCGTTTACCGCGGACTTGATCACGCGGTCCATGTCGTAAAGGCCAGCATGACTTCCTTTTAAAAACACCGCGCCGGTCCTCTTCAGGGGATTCCAGCGCAACTCAAATCGGCGAATGGCAAAGAGCGACTCAGGAGATCCACCCTCGCCCCCTGGGCCAACATTAACCATGCCGCCGGTGCGGTAAGCCCGGTGGATCGCTATGATGATACTCTCTCGGACCGACGCAGGGCCGGATTGAATTAGCTCTATCTTGTCGTACACTTCGAGGTAGCTATCGAGGTCTTTAACTTTGCCCCCCTCGATCTTCAGTAAGCTGACGAACTCTTCGTACCCGGAGCCGATTCCTCGAATACCTCGGTCAATAGCTATTTCCCACAGTCTGTAGAGTGGAACCGAACCACCCAAGTGCACGTGAAGTTCCGTAACGTGTTTTGGCCATTCTATATTTGCCATAGGCACAGAAGTCCCCTTAGACGGAAGGGACGAGGGGAAGGAGGTATGTGAGGCCGACATATGCGATCATTACTTAAAAAAACGCCTAAATCAACCGAGTTCATCGCATCGATTGAGAGTCCCTCGTACATCTAATTGTTCGAGGGGCTGAGTGCGGCTGAAGGCGAGAAGTGGCGTTATCTGCCAAATCTAGCTAACTATATGGATTTTAACAGCTTATAGCAATTGTGTTGCGGTCGGCCTCTCAGAGGTTTTGGGACAAATAAGGTATGGGTGTAGGTATTTATGAACTTCCGCGACTCAAATCAGGATTCAACAGAGGTTAAGTACATCAGCAAGAGGGTCAAGATAAACGGTCAGTTTGTGACTTTGTACAGCGCAAATGGCCAGACATGGCTCTCCTCTCCTGAGGATCTTCCGGCCCTTATGGAGCGTCTTGATAACGCTCGTGTGACTCTCAATACGGCGGAGAAGGTTGCTGAGGGGGAAGCCGCCAAGGTGGCTGAGCCTGAGGCGAAGGCCAAGAAAGAAGCGCCGCAGGAGACCCCTGAGCGGGTGTTGTCTGCAAAGTATAGGATGAAGGGACCAAAACCGCGCCCGATCCTGCGTCAGGATGGCGTGGTTATCAAGGGAACACCGTTCGAGCCGATATCCGCCTCTGCAACAGTGATGAGCTTTTCAAGTGATGTGAAGGTCGAAGGAGCGAGTAAGCCTGGCGGAAAAAACCATAAGTCTGCAAAGACTACGCAGGCTACGGAGACAAAGCTTATAGCGCCATTGGTTTCTAAGAAGGTGACCAAGCCCTCTGCGAAGCTCTCTGCAAGGCCCGCGGTTGCGCCGAATAAGGTTGCTGCAAAAGCGACGTCTCAATCGGTCACCGCACCAGTACTTGCAAAAGGGAGGGGAATAAAGCCAAACAAGCAGCTCTCCAAGACGGCCAAGCCAATCAAGCAAACGGTGTCTGCTAAAGTAGTGGCCCTTAAGAAAGCTAAAAGAGTTGTGGCACCCAAGGTGGACAAGAAAAGTAAGGTTTCAACTTCCAAGAGCCCGAAGGCTGCCAAGAAGGCTGCGCCTAAGGCAAAGAGGTCGAAAAAGTAGTTGGAAGTATCGTGCCTTAGTGCCTCTAGGGGGGATGCCTTAGCAACGGCTACAGGGCATCGCAGTCCCGGTCGATTTTAAGAGGCCACAAATGCGCGGGAAGAGTTGTTTGACTGAGTTTGACAGCGCTGACCCGCGCATTTGTATCCTTATGGGGACTTCAAGCTGTTTCAAGTAGATAGTGGAAGAACTGCGATACCCTGCAACGGCTAATAGGGGTTCGACTAAAGGGGATAATTTCGATATCCTTTTTAGATATCGGTCGACGTGACCGTTGTCAGGTCTACTGGAGGTCGCAGTCGCTATGCCCTACATTGACAACCATCTCCTTGAAGACGAGTCGTTGGTGCACGTAACTCGCTTGCACGCGATTGTGCTCCTGGCGCCCGCGATGGTTGTCTCGGCATTGGCCGGCATGCTTTCGATAACAGGTGATATTCCGGTTGTTTGGTATCTCGTTGGTTTTTTGTTGTTCCTAGCCGCGTGGCGTCTTTTGGATCGGCTTATTTTGTATTTGACCTCGGAATTCGGCGTTACCTCAAAGCGGGTTCTCGGAAAAACCGGGCTAGTTCGTCTTAAGACCACTGATATAGTACTCGCGAAGGTAGAGGCTATTCGCATCAATCAGAGTATCTTGGGACGTATCTGTAATTTCGGAGATGTGCTTGTTACTGGGACTGGTGGTACGGAAGAGATCTTGAGTTATATTCCGGAACCACAGTTGTTCAGTAAGCTTATTCAAGAGCAGTTGGCAGCACAGGACGATCCGCGTTCGGACCATAACTCATTTTCGGGCTCGGCCGGCCGGTAACCACGCACTCCATCCCGTAGTGTATCGGTGACGCAACTTTTTAGCGCTCTAATCCGATTACATAGACTAATGCCTGTGTAAGTTGGAGAAGGAGCGCGTTGTGCTGCAGCCAAAGGAGTCTTCGGTCAAGAATTCAGAATTGTTGTGTGCCGTCGCTGTCGGCCACTTTAAGGACAGCAAGCGGTATCAAGCCACCCAAGTGGTAGTTCAGGCAGCGACGTTTAAACCGATTGAGCCGCTCCTCTCGCGAGCGGAGATAGACGCCGCTGCCACAGTAGTTGAAACCTGCGTCGGTCTCAATCTTGAGATCGTGCCGATCACATCGAGTCGCTATCCTCGCCCTTTACGCGAAATACCCGCCCCACCTCCAGTGCTCTATGTTCATACGCTCAATAGGGATTATTGTATCCCTTCTCAAGCCATTGGTGTTGTGGGCACCCGAGCTGCATCGATTGAGGTTTGTCGCCAGGCATCGGAGATCAGTGCGAACCTTGTTCGTGCGGGTCTGGTTGTCGTGAGTGGACTGGCCTTAGGGATCGACGGAGCAGCCCATCGTGGTGCACTGCAATCAGGAATTCTTTGTCCAACGATCGCGGTGTTGGCGCATGGACTGGATCGGGTGTATCCCCCCACGCATGTCGGACTGGCACGAGAGATACTTGATGCTGGCGGCCTTATTGTTTCGGAATACGCACCTGGAGTTGAGCCGAAGAAGCACCACTTTCTCGCGCGCAATCGGATCATAGCCGGATTGTCTCGAGGTGTTGTTGTTGTGCAAGCCGGTGCTCGGAGTGGCAGCCTTGTTACTGCAAATTGCGCAGCAGACTATGGGCGCGATGTATTTATCGTGGCAGGCGATCCTCATGATGAGCGAAGTAGGGGCGGGGACTCCCTCATTGAGCAGGGTGCGATAGCGATCACTTCAGCCACTGAAGTCTTACGGGAGTACAACCTATGCCTCAGCAGTGAGCATGGGGGAGATACGAGCACGTGGACAACTATGAGCTGGGAGTTCTTTGCTACGTCGACCTCCCTCTCTCCCTCGGAGATATTACAACTAGAGCTTGAGGGAAATTTGATGCGCCTCCCTGGCAATCAAGTGCGAGTTCCTCCAAGGGTTATCGAGAAGTGGGCGTTACGAGTCTAAGCTCGGCCAGGATCGTCTTGTATATCATTGTTATTCCTTATTCTAAGGCTCGTTTGCTTAACAGAGTTGCAATTACTATACTCCGTCCAAGTGCTGTTTTTGTCCCTCTGTGCGTATAGATATGGTTGAATAGTTGGAAGCACAATAGGTATGACCACTATTAGAAAATCCGTGACTGTCCCAGCCTTACAGGAGCGGCGAAATGGCGGCCCCGCAATAACCATGCTCACGTGCTACGATGCATGCTTCGCTAAGGTTCTGGATGAGTGTGGGATTGATGTGCTCCTCGTCGGCGATTCGCTTGGGATGGTTCTGCAGGGGCACGGCACAACGATTCCAGTGACGATACCTGACATCGTCTATCACACCGCGAGTGTCGCGCGAGCAAAACCAAAGAGTTTGATCATGTCCGACCTCCCCTTCGGAAGCTACCAAGCTTCTCCGGAGCAAGCCTATAGAAATGCATCGGAAGTGCTTGCGGCGGGTGCTCAGATGGTCAAGCTCGAAGGTGGAGCGTGGCTTGCGCCTACGGTTGAGTTCCTCACTACTCGGAGCATTCCGGTTTGTGCGCACATAGGGCTCACACCGCAATCGATACACGCGCTCGGAACATATCGAGTCCAGGGGCGTGATGATCACTCTGCGCAGCAGATCCTTTGCGATGGTAAGGCTCTCGAGAGTGCAGGAGCAGATATGGTAGTTGTTGAGCTTATTCCGACCGAGCTTGGTCGAAATTTGACCACTTTCCTTTCAATCCCAACGGTAGGCATCGGAGCGGGCCCGCACATGACGGGGCAGGTGTTGGTGCTACACGACATGCTTGGATTATCGAGTGGCAAGCGCCCCCGTTTTGTTAAAAACTTTCTAGGCTCATCGGGAGACATCGCAGCTGCGGTCACACAGTTTGTGATTGATGTTCGAAGTGGTAGCTTCCCGGCAGCGGAGCACTGCTTTGAACAGGCGGTGGAGTTGCAGCGTCTTGCGCTAGTGTGAGGAAGTTGTTTAAGGCGGGGACTCGGAGAGACTGGAAAGGAAGGGATTGAGGCGCGTTGCCTGCTCTCATCGGGTAGGCAGGGCGTAGGCGGGAATTTTTAAGCAGATCGAGGTATTCCTAAAAGAGCGAAAATCCCTTCTGATGGAGGCATGGAATGACCACCAAGAATAAAGACCTTGTTTTCGGCGATGTTGCGCTTGATAATGTGGAGTTTGAGCCTCGTCATGTAAAGGCACGTGTTACCACCATGCTGGATGAGGATGTTCTCAAGGCGCTAAAAAAAATCGCGAGCTCCAAAGGTCAGAAGTGCCAGACTATACTCAATCAAGTGCTCTGATCCCTGTCGGAGAGAGGCAGATTCGTGAGGTCGTGCGAGAGGAGATTCGGAAACGAGCCTGAGGGATCTATGCGATTGCTGCCCACAAACTGCATAGAGTCGGTATATTTGTGTGCGAGGTGGGGACTGTTTCCATACCATCAGGCACCAGAAGGATAGAGAGGTCGCCAAGTCTCTATATCCATTCCAGATGGTTGACCTAGGGCTCAAGCGCCACCACGCTTATATTTTGATCGTCTTGCGCGGTACCAAGAATCAGATCGCGCATCTGTTTTTATCGCGGCTCCTCATGCAATAGGATCATAGGCGCTCGCGAATATTCTTGATAGAGGACCGATCCCCAAGGTGTTTGTTTGTTCGTGAGGGCTGGATACGACGGTGAAATGGTGGAAGTTGTTGCAGAGGCGGGGTGAAGCGCAGTTCAGGAGCGAGAGGAGCGGCAGCCTCTAGGCAAGAACGCCGAGCGGGAAGCCCCGGGTTGTTAGCGATCTCCCTAACCCGTCATCCAAATCTTGGCGCAGCCAAGTTTGGGTAGTGAATGATGGGGTGGAGTATCTGAGCGTACTTAACTAGCTGATATCGCTATATTTTGGCTTTCTGTGCAGCTTTTTTGCATCCAATTCGGAGCCTGCGGAGGGGTGAATATCCGATGGGACTTGAGATCCCAAGCTAGATTCGTGGAGCGCCCTTACCTAGACTCTCAATGGCTTTCATGAGTAGCTCCTCGTTTATCTCCTTCTGCGAGCTTCTTACTGCGAATCGAGCTGCTTCGTTGACCACCCAAGAAACATCACTCATCGGACGCCCAATCAGTTTTGCAGCGATCCTGTCGATTTGGATGGCTGCACTGGACGGTTTTTGCTTCAAGAGACTCTCCAAAGCTAAACAGATCTCAACCGCACTAGGGTACCCGACTTCTATCACATGATCGAATCTACCGCGCCTAACTATGGCACTGTCCAAAGCCTCGTAACGATTTGTTGTTGCCACAACCAAAATGCCGTTGCTTGCTGCTTTCTCTAAAAGGCGCAGTAGCTGTGACACCTCCTCAACTTTTGAATCATGAGTTGTGTCGCTACGACGGGCTGCCAACGCATCAATCTCTTCCAAAAGAATAATGCTCGGCGCCTGCTCTGAGGCTGTTTCGAAAACCTGCTTCAGTTTTCTACTTGTTTCATGAATGTAGGGACTCCCGATTTCACTAACGTCGACGTCGAATACGGACCATTTTAAAAACTCTGCTAACTTATTGACGGCGAATGTCTTACCAGACCCTGGAGGACCGAAGAGCAAGATACCATTAGGAGCAGAAAACCCCATGGCGCGGTATTCTTCGAACCGAAAGAAGAAGTCGATTATGTGTTCTCTGAAAAAGTTCTGAAGCTCTGGTCTTCCAGGCAGATTAAAAGTTTCAGGGTCTGGAATCGTACTTCTCCCGAACTTACTTAGTAGGTGGGAGTCCTCAAAACCAAGAGTTTTGAGAAACTCACGAATTTCCGAGGTCTCTAAATTAGGGTTAAGCTTCTTGATGGTTTCGATATCGAGAGAGGTATCTGGTATCGCTCCAACCAAAAGCGCTACTGCAAGAGCGTACCTATCAGCCTCTGATTCCGTTGGGTCGGACATACTGCTTGCAACGCACAGCCTCAAAGAAGGAAGATAAATCGCATCTCTCCAAATCGATTTTGGCTCCCCATTTCGCAATTCAGCAAGTGCGAATGATAGATCCTTTAGAGAGACCGAAGCCGCATTGCCAGCCGCTCCCACTAAGCTGGATATCTTTTTTGGGGCATCGTTACGCTGAAACTCAGCAATCAAAAAATTATCGTCGTTAAATGCGTACTCTTGTAAGACATGTTCCCTGACGAGAGCAGCCAGCACTTCAGACACGATAGTCCCGTCACCTGTACGGAAAAGGCAGTCCTTAAGAAATAAGATGACTCGTTCACCACAGGTAGACAGGACCGTTTGGTAGTTTTCCCCTGACTGCAAGAGACGCCCAACACTTGTACTGCCGTGAACGAATGTTCCGATGGGAAGCCAAGGAAATAAAGTACTCATCCTATGCCCTAAGTATGCTTGCTGCTTTAATCACTACGTCATCGGCTCCACCAACGGTAATCTGCAGCTCTGAAAGTCTAAAAATAATGCGTCGCAGTTCATCAGAGATCTTTTCCTTCACTGCCTCAA
>JBIKKR010000018.1:0-27749 GCA_044360225.1 Bdellovibrionota bacterium
TACGGCTGCGTCATACTCATCCTTGTTCGAAGCTAGATAGCTTCGCTCAACCTGACGTTGGAAGACCATCAACAGATACTCAGGATCCTGCCATAATTGGACGGTAATTATAGAATCCATTTCTTGAAGATGTCTCTCCGCTTCCTGAAGCGACTTAACATCGCCACGGACAAGGCATTCCTTAGCACTTCGGAAGTGCGAATCAAATCGCTCAATGAGTCGGGGTTCGGCTGACTCTCGACAATAGGAATTGAAAAAAACCTCCTTCGATTTAATGTCTCCAGACAAAATCTTTATGCGATTCTGAGGTGCGTGCTTGATTGATGAAATCTCCTGTCGGAGATGACGAGTTTTCTCAGTTATTGCTCGGGTGGTATCTGAATCCTGAGCGCTGCGCAGCAGCTCCTCTTGTTTATTAAGTTCTTGTTCGACCTTCTCTACTTCACGAGAACTGTCGTCATCAAGAGCCTGCTTGACCTCTTCCAAATCTGCCTTCGCTTTGTCTAGAACCGTATTAGCAAGTCGACCACCAGTCTCCAAATCGAAGGATTCGTGCCCTGCTTGCGCAACATAGAATTTCGGAGTGTCAAAGACCTGATTAAGCTGCGGTAGGTCAAGCGTAGCATTCAACAAGCCACTATCGCCCATCTTCCAATTAAAGATAATCTCATCTCCCTCTCTGATTCGACATCCCTCTTGAAGGTCGTCTCCTGAGATTTTAAATACCCCAATGCAGAGATTCAGCTCAGGCTCCAAGGCGCCTTCATCTTGATAAAGAGCGAACTCCAAATACTCCGAGCAATCGCCACCCTTCAAATCTTTGCCTGCTCTAAACTTTTGAACGCCTTCAGCTGGTAACAGGGTCCCCTTTTTTATTAGCGGGTGTAAAATGTTGCGCGAGCTCTCAGAGCTCTCTCTCACCCGTACTGCTATTGTTTGGGTGGCTGGAATTCCTGCGGAACTAGCGTGGGTCCTAACTATTTTAAACTCGCTCCCCTCTTGTTTGAGAGGCTTTCCTTGGCTGTCGAATATGATAGCCCGAAATGAGTTCTCTCCGAAATTTGAAAGGGGAAGATCCACACTGGTGTCATTCGATAACGTTTTTCGACCAGAGGTCCAGCCAGTAGTGCTATCAATCTGAAATTCGTATCCAGACGGGGACTCGCCCTCGCTAATCTTGAACCTAACTTTTGCCTTCTCATCTGAGGTCCGAGCAGGGAAATCAATTTTAATGCCATTCCCTCCCTCAGGATTCATACTAGCTCGCGAGGCCTTTCGTGTTGTTCCGCCTGAATCCCACTGTCGACTTTCAGCGTAAATCGCAGCCCCTAACGCAACCGCCGTCATCGGGTCGATCTGCACATCAGCGGGAATACCTAGCTCCTGCGGAACCAGCCTTCTTACAATGGGCATCTTGGTTGGTCCACCGACGAATACAATCCGATCGATGTCGCTTGGAGAGTACCCATTATCCTTGAGGATTTTCCTAGAGAGCTCAACTGTACGACCTAATTCCTCTTCCACCAGTCGCTCTAAATCGCTCCGTAATAAACTCACCTCAAGGTAGATGTCTTTGCCATTGAGGTCAGTCACTCGAACTTCCTCATCAGAGGCGAAGATGGTCTCTTGCTCCTTGTTGGAAAGTTCAATTTTTGCTCTCTCTGCTGCAAGCTGAGCTATTCGCAAAACCCGACGATACTTTTCATCCTTCTGAAAATCATCGGGGAGCTTGAAATGTTGTTGTAACCATGGTCGAACAATCGAGTTGACCAAAATCCTGTCAAAATCTCGACCTCCAAGCATATTTATGCCCTCATGAGCAAGCACACTCACGGTACCAGACAGACTCTGAACTAAAGCCAGATCGAAAGTACCTCCTCCCAAATCATATACAAGAAACTGACAACTTTTTTTGCGAGACTGGGATATCGCAGCCATAGCCGCGGCGATTGGCTCCTGAAGTAATGCTACGTTCTCAAGACCTGCTAACTTGGCTGCTCTTAGTGTTGCCTCCGATTGCATCTGGTTGAACGCAGCAGGGATAGTTATGACTGTTCCTGTGATTGCTTCAGAGCCTGATTCGGTGAAGGCCTGAGCAATTAATTGCTTAAGAATCTCGGCACTGCATTCCTCAGGCAAAAAACTAACACCAGCCCCGAGTAATTCGATTTTAGTGGAAGTTCCCATCAATCTTTTGAAGCCCGCAGCAACGTTTTCAGGCGAGAGCAGAGTTTGGTCGTATGCTCTCTTTCCAAATAGCTTATGCCCTCGCTTGTCCACGTACAAAACAGAGGGAAGAATGTCGCCTCCTTCGGCAGTCCGAAAGATTCGAAAGTCACTTCCAACGTTCCCAGCGACGGAGCTGTTGCTCGTTCCTAAATCGATACCTAAATACATATCATTCCCTCTAAATACCCGCTTAAATCTTTACTGCTATGGCCTTTCCAATCAGAGCTACTTCTCCCGAGCTCATGAGAGTCGGCTCTATCATCTGAGCAATCCTCAGAGAGTCTGTGGCTTCAAATTCATCCGAGTTAATCAACGAAACTGCCAAATTCGGTGAGTATTCCTGCCCTTCATATGAGACCACTGTCATGTTTGAAGCCTCTAATATGGATTGAAGCTTTCGCCCTGCGTTTCTCGCTACGCTAAGAAGCTTATTATCAGGGGGAAGCGCCGAAACAACCCTCTCGTAAGAGCGCAGCAACCGCCAGAACTCCACCGAAAGTTTGACAATTGAATCCCTGTAATGCGAGTCAGTCATAATTTACTCCTGGAGGGACGAGCCTATTCCCTAAATTTAAACTTGCGACTCAAGCTCTGCATAGTTTGTTTTGCATCTTTAACTAGCGCTCCGCCTGAGCGTCAAGTTTAACTCTTTGCATATCACTCTCATAGTACTGCACGTTGGTACATCGAGAATTGTAATCTTGAATGCGTGAATCCAGTTGTTCGGCCATTTCTTGAGACATGACTTCCAAGTTGAATCTACGAATTGGATCTTGATCGTGCTCTTCTTTGGGAAGGTGATCGAAAATGAAATCGATTCTCACGCCCTCAAAATTGCACCATCTCAGCTCTAACAGGCTCAATACTTTTGTTCCAATCGCTGGTTTCGATGTATCCGTTGAGAGTTGAAATTTCTTGGGTTGATAAGACTGCTGGCTTAACGAAGGAGAGTTTTTCTTTTTTTCTGAACAAGAACCAATTAAAATTAAGAAGCCGATGACAACACCCCACCCAATCCAACCGTTCACCTGAGATTTTCGACGCTCAACAAGACTCAAATAGATATTCGTCCATTCCTTGCGCTGCTCCTCATCGGCGGTGCTGTCTAGAATTTGCTTCGCTATGTCTCTGGCTTTGGCAATTCTTTTCGCCTTGACTGCTGCGGAAAAGTTTTGTCCCAAGATATTGTCCTCAAAGATCCTCATGTCAGCTGTAATTTGCGCGGCTACAGCGTCTGGTGGGTTGAAATCCATCAGTCCCTTACCGAACATCAAAGCCGAGTTCGACCAATTGTGCTTGTTATTCAGAAACAGTGCTATTTGTCTGAGCAGATCCCACACCTGCTCCTCATGAGGCTTGCCTCGCGCCTGCGCTATTACAACCTTGACGCTATTATAAAACGCACCTGCTATCCCACCACTGTTCGCCGAGAACTCTCCTTGCAAAATGGACTTATTAAAGCGTGTCGCATCTGTGATAATTTCCTCAAGCATCTTCGTGATCGGAGATAGCTCTTCGTGAGCTTTCGCATCTTCAACAAGGTGAGTAAGCGTCTCGATATCCGTGTTTAGCCTGTCAATTGAGGACGGCAGTTCAGGGAATATGACGGTGAGCGCCTTCGTGAACTCTAGAGATAAGTTGTATTCGCTTTTTTCATTCGCAAGCCAAATCGATATGTCTCTGACTTCTTGCAGCAACCTCTTGGCACGGGGCTCGTCCAATCCTTTGCTCTGATGTACCAGCTGCAGGGGCTGACTGTACTCGTCCCAATTCTTTAGAAGCTCTATAACCTTTTCTACCAACTCCTTCAGTTTAGTTGGCTCCGACTTCTTGATTTCAGCAAAAACGGTAGATATCTCTTCCTCATAGACCTTAAGCTTGGGAATAACGAAGAGCTCATATTTTTCGACCACACTCTCAAAAAGAGGATTTGAGTGTCTTTGACTGCCAAGGTATTTCTCTACAATCTTGCTAAAGGAACTACCAGCGTGTTCGTAACTTTTTAAACATTCAAGAGCAGCCTCTGCGTGAAGCTGCTTGAGTGACTCTAGAGCTTCTTTGACCAAGCCATCGCTGACCTCGGGGTAGGCTGAAACTAAACGATTTTCGTTTATAGATTTGCGGACATAATCCACAGTTAAATCGCTCCATGAGCTGATCAGCGCCTGAAAAATATCAGGTTTTGCCACCTTCAGAGCGCAGAAGTGGGCTGCAAGGTTAGCACTCGATAGTCGGCCTACCTCCTCAAGTACATCTTGCAGTTGCTTGAGACATGAGTCTTTTGGATCGAAGTACTGCTTTGATAGTTGGGCAGCATGGCTTGGGCTTACCTCCATCAACCAGGACACTTCGCAAAGAAGACGAGATTTTGATCCTGAAAGCTCTGCCTGCAATTTAGAGGCGAGTTCGTCAGAGAGCTTTTCATCAGACAACAGCATCTCGATCTTATCAGCTAATACCTCACCATTATCTCGGGGAGACATCCCAAGAACGAAGAAACTGTTTTTTCTTAGATCAAAAGACACTCTGCGCTCACGTATCAAATTGCAACAAATGCATAAAAACTAGTGATAATAAGACCATAGACCCATACCTTGATCAACACCCGATTCGTTGGATGGATGAAGGGCTCCCACTTATTTTGTCGCCTTTTCGAGGGCACTTAGCTCATCAGCGATACGCCTGAGGAAGTGAATCACTTCGGCGTGCCGTTCATTACGACAGAGGCTGATGTTTATGACTATCTCCACCCCGTCATTCACGACTTCAAGAGTATTAGAGACCGACTGTTCTCGAAGGTATTGTTGAAATGATTGTACCGCCATTATTTCACCTTTATTGCTAGAACCACCACATCACGCTCATCTCTGATGTAGGCGTCGATAACCGAATTTAGGGCTCGATGAAGCTCACGCTTCTTTGATTCCGAGGCTGTACGAAAAATAATCTGATACTGGATATCGATAGCATCGACTGATTTGATGATATCGACGGCTTCTTGCTTTCTGACTTTTCGTGGCATTTTACATCTCAAAATCGTCGAGGTGAGCTTCTAGTTGCTTTCTGGCTAGGTTTCTTGCCTTTTGGGCTTCGAAGAGCTTTGGAAGCGTTGCAAGCTCCTCGTTCATCTGGATTCTAAGATAAAACCGAATGAGACCTAATCGTGTCAGATATCTTGCTCTCGCAAGCGTATCGAGCTCAGGGATCCATTCATCAGGAAGTAGTAACCTCAGTTGTTGGGTTTTGGATGTTTTCATAGTTCGTTTCCTTGAAGAGCAGTATGTATCTACTGTGTATTTATAAGGCTCGAAGGTCTGCGGGTTGAAATTGTTTCGCGGTATCTAACTTGAAGGAAGAGATCGCTTTGGATGGACTTCTTAGGAATTACTGTTCGTTTCTTGAACGGTCTCTTTGTCCTACTCCCTCAGCTTAAGAGCAGATTTAGAGCGCACCTCCCCAACAAGGTGACAAGAACCCTTGAGCAAGAACCTCGACCATAACTCACGTTCTATGGAACCTTGAGTGGCGCTACAGATCGATTATGTGATGCACCTTTTGGAGTAGTCATTCTCATATCTTTGACCGATTTGAGTTCAAGTGAGGGTTGGCGGCGCTATTTTGGAAGCTGACATTTGAAGCAAGCCAAGCGATTTGTGGAATCCCTTCCTTGGCTTTCTTTAACAGATAATCAACGGCCCCCTCCACGCAATAAACGGGCTTAATGTCGATTACCCCAATTTTGCCAACGGCAGATCGGTCTGCAGGATAGGTGAGGCGATGGAGAATCTTTAAGAGAGCTGGAAATGGCTTCTTTTGAAGATAGCTCTTAAAAGTGGTGTCCTCCCGTTTTCTAGTTTTGCCCTGTGGCTTTCCAATTAGTAGGTGAGCATGAAGGGCCCCACTTTTACTTGATTCGAGCACAACAATCATTTGGATTTTGCTGAACTTCCTCATTCCAAGAACCTCTCGATGAAGCTGACAGGAAAAACGCCTACAGAGCCCCTCGAATAAGATTACATCTCGAATCGGCGTAGTCGTTGTGATTGTCAACAGACACCACGGATCGACATTAGCTGCAGCAGCTTGGATCGCCTCATAAAACTCAAGCCTTGTATCACTTGAAAAGGCTTTCTTCATCTTATGAAGATATTCACGGGTTGAAAGACGCTGAGTAGAGTCGAGCATTGAGCACTCACTGCGATTAATGATTTTGTTTCGATACAGTATTTATATAGTTACGAGTCAGTGGCGGGTGGAGCAGATGGCTGTCCACCCGCGTATTTGGCTAAGTTAAATCCTCTAATTTAGGGGGGAACCCGAACAATAACCTCACGCCAACGGCTCTATTATTTGGGCCGTATGTAACAATTGTTCGATAAGAACCATCGCCCCATCCCGAGGAGGCCACTATGCCTCTACCATCAATTATGCCGCTACGGTTCTTAGGACTGGTAGCCATACAGCACTTCTTATAGAACCCCCTCTTCACGTCACGAGACTCGTGGCGAGGGAATAGACTGCTATCAAAAACCCCCATCTGTCCCGAATCAACAGCGTTGAAGAATTCCTGGCGGTGATGTCGATCATGAAATGCCACGTTTAGACCACCGACTGTATGAAGCGCCACCATCTCAGTAAGTTTGGTAGCATCACCTATCTCGTCATGTGAAAAGGTTTTTTCCGTGACACGAGCAATCCAAATTCCATTTTCTGCTGGGATGTCGAATCTGCCGAAGCAGGAATCTTTACCTAATCGGGTACCTTTGTTGATGACGTCGTGGGGGTAGCAAGGGTCCGTTACATGAATGTATCTACTTGCCACCGTGAAATTGTAAAATTGATAATTTAGCCCGATCACGTCGCCTTTTGACAATCTGAATAAGCTTTGTAGGTAGGCGCGATAGCAGCTGTTCGATGAATTGTTTTCCATATCGTTCTCTTCTCCAGAATAGGCAGTACAGTCCGTCATGGACTTTCGGCCTTTAAAAACCGAAGCAATCCCTCGCCTCAATTCAATTATTCACTGAAATCCAAGACATCGGTCTGCCCTAACACGTCCGAGCCCGTGTGTCGGCAGTACCGCATCATGGTTTTCATGTCTCCGTGCCCGACCATTTTCATTACTACTGAGGGCTGAATGCCGTTCAGTAAGCATTGACTGATGAAACAAGCACGAAGGTCATGAAATCGAATTACAGGAAGACCGCATCCCTTGAGGAATGCTCGTAGGTCTTTCGCTGCATCTCCCTGCTTCCATGTTGGAATCTGCGGGAGAATAAAATCATCTGGTGAGCAGGAATGTGGATTCGCTGCTCTGAGGGCATTGATTATGCGCTGAACTTCCTTGTTCATTGGAACTGAACGGACTTGTCTATTTTTCGTATATGGTTTGTAGCCTCCTTGCTTTGTCCAGCTCTCTTGTACTCGGATGACGGGCTTTCCTTCGTTGTGCTCGATATGACGATATCGCAGGGCTATGAGCTCCCCACTTCTGAGCCCTGTGTAGAGTGCGATAGCCCAGATGGGAAACCACTCAACGCCTGACGCTTCTGCTTTCTGCAGAAAGGTTCGGATCTGTTGGTCTGACAGAATGTTTAATGATGGCTCAGGAACTTTCGGCAGCTTTATACGCTTGCATGGGCTGTCCGAGATGTATCGGCAATCCATCGCATAGTTAAAGATGTTTGCGAGACACTTCCTGATATTGTGCTTCAAGCTTACTGATCGATCAGGATCGACTCGATTAAGTATATCGCGAATATCGGTGTCGGTTATCTGGTTAACGAGAGACTTACTCAGCACTGGAACTGCATGATGATTTAAGATCGAGAGTTCGTTGTGTCGAGTCGACGCAGCCTTGTTTACGAGACAGGTTTTCTCGTATGCAGAGAGAAGCTCTCCGAAGGTAGGTATGTGATTTCCGTTTATCTTAGCCTCAAGCTCTTGTCGAAGCTTGAACTCAAGGTCGTTTGCTTCCCACTTTGTCGCAGCTCTCCGTCGTAAGAACTTGCGAACCCCTGTCTTGGGATGCTTTGCAGATACTTGAACGTCAAAACCAACTTTCTTTCCGTCTTTAATAATTTCACGAATCATAACTAAACTCTAAAAAACCCCTTGAGCAAAAATTCGCAGCTAGCTCTATTGCAGAAGAGCCAATACGCTGGATTTCAGGAAATAGACCCGACGTTTACCGAGTCTTCGTTTCTCGATTTTGTTTCCGTAGCGGTAAACGAGGATCCGAAAGGCGTTTACGCTCATTGAGAGCAGGGAAGCAGCTTCCTCTGCGGTGATGTAATTTTTGGCGTCCATTACTTACAACTCCAATTTCATTTAAGGTTTTGACAATCCCAGTCGAAAAGACTAATATTGTTTTATGATAGACTTATAAAATAAATTAAAAGCATACCGTCTATTTAAATAATCTCATATATGGGGTGCTCTTGTCAAGCATTTTATAACGCTTTTTGACATTTATGATACGCTTTAACCTACTGACTTTACTAGAGAAACTAAGCAAGAAAAGGGAGCGGAAGGTAACCCTTAAGGAGATCGCCGAGGGGAGCGGGTGCGACAAGAACGCCCTATCACGAATAGTGAATCAGCCTCAGATCATTCCGTCAGCCAATGTCATCGATAAGTTGGCTCAATTCTTCTTCTTTGAGCTTGCTAGAGAGGCAGACAAGCCTCATCTGGACCGAAACCGAATGAAGAGCGTCATCAAGGATTTTATCTCTGTGTATCCTGACCGACCTGAGTTTTGGGAGGGGATCCCTGAGAGCATTAGAAACCGCCCCGAAGTTGAGCTGGCTCAAATCTGGGACATGTATACGATCACTCATAGACCTCTAAGGCAGGTCTCTACAGAGCTCTTGGAGATTAAGAGCAGCATTCGAAGGAAGCTCTTAGAAGCTGAGCGACTGAGACAGTCAGGGGCGGACATCGAGCTCCCTTTAACACCCGAAGAGCTTGACGTTATTAGAGAGAAGCTCCCCGTAAACATGGGTGGGATATCTACAGAAGAGAGCTAATCAGTGCATCTTGTGCATCTCGTTTCAAAGAGTGCTGAAGATGCACAAGCATCTCGTTTGCATCCAACTCATGAAATTTCGTGAAATTGTCGGGGCTGTCGTGAAAGTGAAGAGCTAGCAGCCGACACTCTGGAAAGCTAATCTTTGCAAAGAGATAGTGAGTTTTCTGGGGTGATCTGCTTGCTAGTAAGAGAGCTCTGCATCTCTGCATCCAAAGCAGCGATGAATGGGGTGGCCAATGGGGATCGAACCCACGACACTCGGAACCACAATCCGATGCTCTACCAACTGAGCTATGGCCACCGTAAGGAACAAACTCGCTTGGGAGCAGAATTAACCAATCCCGAAACGAGCCGACAGGTTAGAGCAATGGCCCAAACTAGTCAATATGGCCTGCCGTATCGGGTAGTTATGATGCTTCTTCGATTAGCTCTTCTGGAAATGCCCGACAAATTGCTACCCTAGGGGATGGGTATCGGGGCAGGTGACAGAGGCAGACCGATGCCATAATGGGTTGTCGATAATCTTTTGTTGTATCAAATCCAGTAATGAAGATCGTATCGGATATTCGCTCTCCAAATTTCTCAGAGTTGACCATCCCGGTTGAGTTCGTGGTGTTGCATTACACTGCGGCATCATTAGAGCGGACGATGGAGTTGTTCACCTCTGCTGCAAGCGAGGTGTCGGCACATATCGTGATCGATCAAGATGGTGTCGTGCATGAGCTTGTCGAGTGTTTGGGTGGGGTAACCAAGCGCGCGTGGCATGCTGGCAGAAGTCGCCTTGATGTTGTTACGAGCAGCGGGCGGACGCTCATTGAGGGGTTTAACGATCGTTCAATCGGGATTGAACTGATAAACCTGAACGGAAACATCTTTCCGTACACAGAGGCGCAGTATACGAGCCTTTTTGCGTTGATCGAGTCGCTGAAGGTTCGTTACCCAGCATTGCAGAACCCTGAAGCGATAGTTGGTCACGAGCAGATAGCGGGCTTCCGTGGTAAGGCAGATCCGGGACGGTGTTTTGAGTGGGATCGGCTCTTCGCAGTTTGTTATCCCGGTCAGGGTGCCCCGAGTCGTGCTCCTCTGTGCGGAGAGACGCTAGCGGAGCGGGTGCGAGCGCTTGTGAGCGGATTTGGGATACAGCCGGGACCAGGAGGGATGATTTCCATACCAGACGGCGTGCCGCAGAGATTTTTTAGTCTTCTCAGTTCACTTTTAGAGGCCGCACTATCGCGAGAGTGAGTGTAAGCAATTGACATCTGGAGATTACTGTTTAAATATTGCGCTTTAGTAACTAACTAAAAAGATCACGTTATGACGTATAAACGTTTTTTTGTTTGCACTGCTTCTTTCTTGGTGTCGGGAGCAATGCTTGCTGTTGTGTCTGGTTGTGCTCCGCGTGGTGAGTCGCACACGGTTGAGCAGGTACTTGCGGATGCCCGAAGCGCGTACCAGAGCGTAGCGGTCTCTGCACCTGCTGAGACAGGGGCAGCGCTCAAATTCTTGGCAACATCGCTTGACCGCATAGCTGGGCTTGGCGGAGGAGGGGAGGCAAAGGCGATATCTCAAGAGATAGCCTCGATGCTCGCAGATCTCAGCCTCAAGGCTGGTTACACAGTTCGACCAGCGATGGCGGAGTTGATAAGCCAGTACCGAACGATAGCAAATAGCAGCGACTCTTCGCTCTCAATCGGTGCTCCAAATCTCAAGTTGCTTGCGGCTCGCACATACTCGCTCGTAACGAGTGAATTGAAGACGACACAGTTTAAGGTTATTTAGTTTCTGTCCGTCAGGACAGAAACAGGAGATAATATCCTGTCCGCCAGGACAGAAACAGGAGATAATATCCTGTCCGCCAGGACAGAAACTGGAGATAATATCCTGTCCGCCAGGACAGAAACTGGAGATAATATCCTGTCCGCCAGGACAGAAACTGGAGATAATATCCTGTCCGCCAGGACAGAAAGTGGAGATAATATACTGTCCGCCAGGACAGAAACTGGAGATAATATCCTGTCCGCCGGGACAGAGACAGGAGATAATATTCTGTCCGCCGGGACAGAGACAGGAGATAATATCCTGTCCGCCAGGACAGAGACAGGAGATAATATCCTGTCCGCCAGGACAGAAACTGAGGATAAGATCCTATCCGATAACGGCGCGGAAATTGGTGTTTCCGAACAGGAACTAGGTAGCATCGCGCATTACAAATGCGACCTTATTGTCGATGTGGTCGGTGACCCAGCTCTGATCCCACCATTCGTTCGGAGACACAGGAACGCCATGAACACGAAGCTCGAAGTATACTTCCTCTGATTGGGCGAGGCCAGTTGCACCTGTTTTCCCGATCTCCTGCCCCCGTTGCACAGGCACCCCGCGTTGGACGCCGACATCAGAAAGGTGTCCGTAGATACTGGAGAGTCCGAATCCGTGGTCTACTATAATAGTATTTCCAAGTAGACCAAGCATTCCAATAAACACTACGGTGCCATTATTTGCGGCTACGACAGGGCTGCGTTTGCTGACGGGAAACCGAACGCCTGATGAATTTCCCCTGAGTATCTCAGTTGAATCGATAAGTACCGCCCGCATATCTCCCGCTGAGTTGGTTGGTGAAGATGTCACAGGTGCCAGGAACGCTTCTTTCCAGGTGCGATGTGGTGCGCTCTGAGAGAGGGCGGTGCTGACAAATCCTTCATCACTCAGGGAGAGCGCCTTGATCAGGAGTTTTAGGTCAGCCGCGACTTCTCCGGTCTCTTTAACATTTAAATTCTCTCGCTTTGCGTAGCTTAAGAGTTCGTCTCGTATCTGAGTGCCCCTCTCAGCGGAGAAGCTGCTGCGGAATGACGACCAGCGGCGTTGTTTGATTCGATAGTTGAAGGAGCTGGTTGCAGAGTTTCCTAAGTTATCACGGGCGATCAGGCGCATTACTTCGGTGGAATCGTCGAATGAGGAAGGAATTGGGTACAAGGCTAGAAAGACATTGGCGCGCCCCTTTAATCCGTCATTCCAGCCACCGGCCTGAAAGCCGTTGTAGAGCGAGCCCTGTCCAAGTACTCCGTGAGCTTCGGGTGGCTTGCCGGTTACTCTGTAAAAAACCATCTCCGTGCCGCCGAGCACCCCGTTTTGTTGGGGCGTGAGCGCGGTAATTTGAGGTTTAAGGTAGTTGACCTCAACTACAGCAGAGAGTCTTGCACTGTTATTCCAGAGTGACTTATCAAAAGCCAGCACCTGAAGTTCGGCGTTTCCCTCTTTGAGCTCAAGCTCCTTTGGGTTCACCGACGCTTCGATTGTTTCATTTAGAACTTTGTTGAACCCAAACGTTTTACGTACCAATTCCTTCGATTGGTTGTTCTGAACTATTCGGACTACCACTTCATCGAGGCCTGAGCCACCATCGGATGCCTGGATGCCAACTGTAACCGCTTCTGCTCCAAGCCCTCGTGGCACCTCATGCCATGCCAGGGAGGGCGGAGCGTCCTCAATAAAAGATAGCGAAAGTGGGTTGGTCTGGGTTACTTGCATGAAGGCCACTACGCCTGCTCCGATAATTGAGCCCGCGACGATAAGGAGCATCAACGAGAATGCAATACCACCCGATTGGTCTTTGTCGAATCGGAGACCATGCTGAGCGCCCAACATCGCAGACTCCTTAGTCGGCATGTATGCGTCCGTGGACGATCGACAGCGCTTCAGTCACGCTGATACGCTCCTGTTTAGTGGTATCCCTGTCTCGAATCGTGACCGTCTTGTCTTGTAGTGTTTGGTGGTCAACGGTGAGGCAGTAGGGAGTACCTACCTCGTCGTGCCGTGCATAGCGTTTTCCGATCGATTGCTGTTCATCGTAGCTGGCATTGATACCTGCTTTAAAAAACTGAGTCGAGATTGACCGCGCAACTTCGGGCAGCCCGTCTTTTTTGAGTAACGGCAACACCGCTACTTTGTACGGAGCAAGTCGTGGGTGGAGTTTAAGGAGAACTCTCGTCTTTACGGCACCATCGGCGTCGACTCCCTCTTCCTCTGAGTACGCATCGCACAGATACGCTAACACTGCCCGGGTTAATCCGGCAGCCGGTTCGATAACATACGGCAGGAAACGTACTCCAGTTTTGCCTGTTGTTGGATCAACCCTATTTTGGTCGAAGTATGATAGTTTTGCCCCGGATTCCTCAGAGTGCTTGGTGAGGTCGTAGTCTGTACGTGAGGCGATCCCCTCAAGTTCATCCCAGCCCCATGGGTACTGATATTCGATGTCGCAGCAGGTGTCAGCATAGTGAGCCAACTCATCCTGCTCATGTTGTCGCACTCGAAAAGCTGTCTTGTTGTTGGCATACCGCTGCCACCACTGCATGCGCTGGTCGGTCCAGTACGTGTGCCACTCGCGTTGCGTGCCTGGCTCGCAGAAAAACTCCATCTCCATCTGCTCGAATTCGCACGTCCTGAATATAAACTTTTCAGTAGTTACCTCGTTACGGAAGGACTTGCCTTGCTGAGCTATCCCGAACGGAACCTTCATCGACATAGTCTGTTGGACGTTGAGAAACTGGACGAACATAGCCTGAGCAGTTTCGGGACGCAGGTAAATTGCCGTTGATTTAACCGCTTCATCTACTTTTTCGCGAAGCTCAGTTCGTGAAAGCTGCTTGCCATGAATCTGGTCGAGGAGGCTTTCGATCGGATCAACGGGTCCGATTGACGTACGAAACATAAGGTTAAATTGGCGCTCATTCGAGAGCTCCGAGCTGCCGCAGTGAGGGCACACATAGCCGCACTCACCGGCTATGCCACTGGTCTTTTGGCCACCACTCTTGCCGCCCTTTATCCATGTAATTGTGGTGCCCGGTGCTACGTGGGGGGCTTTGTCAGCACGAAAGCGCTCTTTGCAGTTCAAGCAATCAACGAGCGGATCAGAGAATCCTGCGAGATGACCACTGGCCTTCCACACGCTCGGATGCATAAGAATTGATGCGTCAATTCCTACAACGTCTTCTCGCTCATGCACCATCGTGCGCCACCACTCGGCAGCGATGTTACGCTTGAGCTCAACTCCAAGCGGCCCGTAATCGTAGGCGCTCTTGAGTCCGCCGTAAATCTCACTGCTCTGAAAGACGAATCCTCTGCGCTTGGTGAGAGAGACGATTTTCTGAAGGACATCAGAGGAACTCATGGTGGACCCTTGAAACTATGTATAAACGAAAACTGTTACGAAGATTGAGCACTGGCGTAGTGTATCGCCATGCACGGACTCATGAAAGTACCCCTAAATCGTGGGTTTCTCAAGAGGTTATAGTGTATTAGAGGTACATGCGTTCTACTGTCGCCCTCGTTGTATGAGCGTCATTGGGCGGAGAAACGGAGATTTTGGGGGTGTGAAAGCAGTAACGTTACGCTAGTCTCATTGGCTGGGGAAGCGAGACCCCCCTAGGAGGAAGAGTCATCATGAGGATAGCTATTGTAGGTGGGGTGCGAACTGCTTTTGTCAAAGCTGGCGGTGTATTTGCGGGATATTCCAGCCTTGATTTAGGCAAGCACGTCGTGGTTTCGTGTGTTGAGAAGCTCGGAATTAATCCGAGCATCATCGATGAGCTGTATTTTGGAACCGTGCTTTTAGATCCCCGGTATCCGAATCTGGCGCGTGAGATCATATTACGGTCCGGCCTGCCTAAGACTATCTCGGGCCACTTTGTCTCGAATAATTGTATCACAGGGCTTGTAGCGGCGAACGCTGCGGCAGAGGCGATTAGTTCAGGTAGGATTAAAGCGGCTATCGTCGGCGGTAGCGAGTCGATGTCATGTCCGACGCTCACGTTCCCGCGGCGCGGAGAGGAGTTTTTTATTCAGATGAATCGTGCGCGGGCTCTTAGTGAGAAGCTTAAAGTGCTGACCCGGTTCCGCCCCGGATTTTTGGTTCCACAAGCCCCTAGTCCCAAAGAGCCATCAACGGGCTTAACGATGGGCCAGCACTGTGAATTGATGGCACAAGAGTACGGGATCAATCGCGCAGATCAAGACGCAATCGCCCTCGCGAGTCATAGAAATGCCGCGGCAGCCCGTGAACAAGGTGTTCTTGCAAGGCAGATCGTTTCGTTGGCCGGGATCGGCGATGATAATGTGGTTCGTCCGGACACCTCACTTGAGCGGTTGAGTGGCTTGCCGAATGTATTTGATCGTAGCGCCCGCGGAACCATATCTGCTGGCAATGCCAGTGCCTTGACTGATGGTGCCTCTGCAGTGTGTTTAATGTCGGAGGATTTCGCCCGGCAGCAGGGTTTGCCGATCAGAGGGTTTATTGAAGGAATCGATTTTGGTGCTGTCCCGCCTGGAGATGGTTTGTTAATGGGGCCGGTGGTTACCCTTCCACGGGTGATGCGGAGGGTTCAATGGGATGTAGCCTCAGTTGATCTATTTGAGATCCATGAGGCTTTCGCCGCGCAGGTGTTGTGTAACCTCAAGATGTGGGAGGAGGGTTCAGCTCGATACCCTGCAGAGAGTCGAGTAGGGCTAATTCCGCGGGAAAGAATCAACATTTTCGGTGGTTCTATAGCCTTAGGACATCCCTTCGCGGCGACCGGTGGACGGCTTTTGATCAATATCTGTGATGCACTTGAGGCTCGTGGTGGTAAGCGCGGTGTTATAAGCGTTTGTGCAGCCGGTGGCGGGGCAGCCGCTGTCGCAGTTTCGTTGGGCGTCTAGAAGACATCTCAAAAATCTGCTGGGCTGCGGCTCGCTGCGCTACGAGATCGCGTCGTCTTCGGGAGAAAACGTGCTCGCTGTATCGCAGCGGATACACCTGCACGCGTTTTCTCCCTGCATTCTCGCGCTCTCGTAGCTCGCAGAGCCTCGCCTCCCTAGACAGGGTTCACGTTAGCTGCGTGAATGGCTTGATTCCGTGGCTAGAAGGCCGACAAATCAAAAAGACCTCAAGGTAATCGCGTAATCTGCCGTAGAGGTATTTGTCAGCAGTAGCGGCATCTGTTCTGGGCCGTAGCGGGGTCTCGTTTCTGAGACTAAGTAGTAGCAGTACATAGTTGTTGTAAGTAAACGCGACGCAAGGTCACTTGTGAGTCCTAACAGGGCTCTACGGGGATTTCATGCTTCGTAATCACAAATCGGCGCCTTGCCTGCGTGAAGGCGTGGGGCTTATCAAAGGATTGATGAGAGCGCCGATATAACATCAAGGAGGAAATGTATGGCAATTAGTATTAATTCTAACTTAGCTTCGGTTCGTCAACAGCGACTGTTGAGCCAGTCTTCAGATAGCCTCAATCGTGTGTACGAAAGGTTATCTTCGGGGCAGCGAATCAATAGGGCTAGTGACGATGCAGCGGGTCTCGCAATTGCGGCATCTTTGCGGTCGAATACCCGTGTGGCAGGAGTTGCTATTCAGAATGCACAGAATGCTGTTTCGACGTTAAGCGTGGCAGATGGAGCGCTTCAGTCGATTCAGTCTCTTTTGGGTCGTCTCTCTGAGCTAGCTGCGCAGTCTGCCAACGGGACATACTCAACGGTTCAGCGCTCTGCCCTCCAGGCAGAGTTTTCAAACCTTGGGTCCGAAATCGAGCGTGTCGCTGTGACGACTGTGTTTAACGGTGTGTCGCTGCTTTCAGGAAGTCAGGTTATCAACTTCCAGATTGGGTTTGATGGCGCTGCGACTTCTCGGATTGCGCTTGATCAGCAGGGAGGGGCCACCCTTCAAGCTCTGGGGCTTGCAGCTGCCGGTTCATCGGCGTTGACGTACTCCATCTCGGGTACGACGACTGATTTCGCTCAGTCGGCGTCGCAGATGGCGTTGTCTGCCATCAGCACAGCTGTTGTATCGCTCAGTTCATTGCGCGGCACTCTTGGTAGTGTTGAATCACGACTCAATAGTGCTGTTCAGAATCTTACCGTAACTCGAGAGAACAGCATCGCTGCTGAATCGCGAATTATGGATACTGATGTAGCTACAGACGCAGCAGAGCTAACTCGCTTGAACATATTGCAGCAGGCGGGTGCAGCGGTTCTGTCACAGGCTAATCAGAATCCACAGCTAGCAATTCAGTTGCTACGTTAGGAATCATAAGGGGGAGGCGCACTACTTAATGTAGTTGCGCCGCCCTTGTACCCTTGAGGGAAGAGCGACAAAACCTCGCTACAGCGAGGTTTTGCATCGCCTCCTTAGGGGGCGTAAGTTTTTATCGGGTCAGATTACCAAAATCCTTGGTGCTTTCAGGTATCTACGCCGTTTCCAGGCCCGCGACTGCCGTTTGTAGTACTTCCCACACCTTGCGGCAAAGAGAACAGAAAAAGGCATTAGCTTTTTATCCTAAAGGAAAAATCAAACTTAGCCGTAACACCTCTTAGGGCGGTTTAGCGGTGTAAACGCCGAGTAGTGAGAGAAGTTAGCTTTTGTTGCCATCAAGGTGTCCAGAGTTGTTCTTCGTAAGTCCTACCCTTGTTTCCACCGAAAACCTGTTCTGCGCTTAGTCCAGCGAGGTTGGCCTTAGCGTTTAAGAGGATGAGCAATTATTCACGGAGGTATGTTGTATGGGAATTAGTCTCGGTCTAAACGCAGATGCTCTGCGGGCGAACCGCCAACTGGATAAAACTAAGAATGCTTTAAGCGCCTCGTTCGCGCGATTGAGCTCCGGGCAGAGAATCAATAAATCGGGGGATGATGCTGCTGGGCTAGCAGTTGCCGATTCGTTGGCAGTTTCGAGCCGGTTGATACAGGTGGCAGTAAGAAATGCAAACGACGGTATCTCAGCCATATCGATAGCTGATAATGCATTAGCTGAGATTCAAAATGTGCTGCAGCGTCAAGCAGAGCTGGCTCAGCAAGCCTCGAACGGGTTTGTTTCGACTGCTCAAAGGTCAGTTTTGCAGTCCGAGTTTAATGATTTGGGCTCAGAGATAGAGAGAATCGCGGTAGGAACGTCGTTTAACGGCGTGGCGCTTCTTTCTGGGGGTGCTGGAGTGCTACTCCAGGTAGGTATCGATGCAACACCGACCTCTCAGTTAGCACTAAATGGTGTGCAGGGCACACTGCAAAATTTAGGACTAGCGGCAGCAGGCAGTTCAGCGCTCGTCTATTCGCTCAGCGGAACAACTACGGCTTTTGCACAAAGCGCTGCGCAGGCAGCCTTAACAGCGGTGACTGGGGCGATAACTTCACTGTCGCAAAAGCGCGGTAGTTTAGGTGTGCTTGAAACACGACTCCAGACTACCCTCAGTAATCTGGCGGTTACACGCGAGAACTTCCTGGCAGCAGAGGGTCGAGTTCGTGATCTAGACGTTGCGGAGGAAGCTGCTAATCTAACTCGTCTATCGATCCTACAACAGGTAGGAGCTTCGATTGCTGCGCAGGCTAATCAGTCACCGCGAATAGCTTTGAGTCTGCTTCAGTAACGTCAGAGGTGTAGACAACAATTCGTTAGCGGTTAAAACCAGCACATCTGTTCAGAAACGATGAATTTTCTGGACAGGTGTGTCGGCATTTACTGTCCGAGCGCTTTCTGATCGAGGTATAATCTTCCAAATTCATTGGCAAGAAAACTTCGCAGGGGAATCTCCTCGACTTTGATAAATCCCTTTCGCGTTCCTAGTGCTCCGGTGAGAACCAAATCGATGGCTCCACAGATTCCAGCAGCTGTTGTCACTTGAATTGCTCCCAGATGGTATCCGGCGAAGGTTTGGTTGTAGACCGTGCTTACGTAACTTTTCTGAGAGAATATCTGCCCGATTTTGCCGACGGCCTCTACTAGTATAATGCACTTGTCCTGTGTGGTTGTCGGAATGCTGCGCTCAAAGATCCCCTTTAGCGTATCTCGGTCACCTGAAAACTGCAGGTCTTCAAGAAGGAAGGCCATTAGGTCGCGGTGACCAGGGTAACGTATCGTTTTATAGGTGAGATTTTGAACTTTTCCTTGAAGGGTTTGGCACATGCTGCCTAAGCCGCCAGAGGTGTTAAAGGCTTCATATTCACAGCCGTCTAGTGAGAATCGTTCATAGCCATCCAGTGGTGGGACGATGCCAAGCTTGCCATTTTGAAGTACCTCGCACGGATTGCAGTACTCATTGATTAAACCGTCTGTGGACCAGGTTAGGTTATACTTGAGCTTATTCGTAGGATAGACTGGCAGGGCCCCCACGCGCATCTTAAGGGAATCAACCGAATCGAGTAGGGTGCACAGGTGAGCTGCCGCGATGCTGATGAATCCGGGAGCGAGCCCACACTGAGGCATAAACCATGAAGTCGCAGTCGATGCCAGGTGCGAGATCTGTTGAGATGTGCGCACGTCCTCGGTGAGGTCAGCGTAGCCGATGTCGCAATCTGCTGCTGCTTGCGCCACAGCGGTATTGCACGAGAATGGCAGCGCACTCAGCACGGCAGAGCATCCGGAGAGTAGTTTCTTCATCTCTGCCGGGTTCTTAATATTGAGATGGTGTGCGGTAGCATCTGTCCAGCGAGTGGCGATCTGCTTGGCCTGTTCAAGGTTTCCATCACATACCCGAACATGATAACGCCCTGAAGAGCAGAGTAGGGCAGTGATAGCTGCCCCTATCTTACCAGCGCCGAAAAGTGCCACGGTGTGCATAGAAACAAAGCTCCTAAAAGTCCTTACGAAGGGCCGCCACATGGCCGCCCTTATCGTTAGATACATAAACTAGCTGTTTCGACACATACTCAAAATCACTGCGGCTTTTGAATTTTCGGTGCTCACTCTGACGGTGCGAGGGTTGCGTCTCCGAGAAATGCAAAATCCTATGTGCTTTTGAGTGCCTGCGCTATGTTCATCCTCCCTAACTGCTGAATCAAGGATGATTTGCGGTAAAAGCCTTGTCAGGTTACCGCACGGATTTTCGTCATTCTCCATAGCTTAGGTTTTGCTGGGTAGAACAACGCCTCGCTGTTGTGAGGGTTCTGGGAGCTGGCGTCACAGAGGCGCATTGCTGGTGCTGCTACGCACCACCGATGGCCCGAGGGGACATGATCTCGGAAAGGGCTAGCTGTTCCTCGGCTTGGCTAACCGGAAGAGCATAGCGTCTCCGGGATTGGGCTATGCATTCGTGAGCGAAAGAATCAGCAAGTCTCGGTTTTTTAACATCGAGAGTGCTCGCTGAAAAAACTTCTTGTACTTCGCCATCAACACTCATCTTTGTGTAGAACTGACGCAGTCCTAGATTGAGCAGATCGTCCGGCGAGATGTTTGGTTTAAGCTCATTGGCTACCGCACCTGCATCTTGCGAACCGACTCGGAATGAGATGAGGCTAGCGATATTACCGAAAACAGTGTCAGAAACCCCGGCAGGGAGTTGACCGAGGAATTGATTTGCAAAGGTGAGGCATAATCGATATTTTCTCGACTCGCTCAGGATCTCTCCGAACGAGCTGGTCGCAAAGTTCTGAAACTCGTCGATGTAGAAGTAGAAGTCTTGGCGCGCGCTCTCGGGTTGATCTGCTCGTGAAAGTGCCGCCTCGTACATCTTCCAGATGATTAATGAGCCTAGTAGTGCTGAGTTTTCCGCTCCGAGCACTCCCTTTGAGACTTTGCAGAGCACTATCTTGCGTGTATCCATGAACTCTCGAAAGTCGAAGGTGTTCGTGGGCTGGCCAAGGATATTTCGGACCATATCGGTCGCCAAGAGTTCATCGAGCTTATTGAGGAGCTGTGAGATCGGCCCAGCTTCGAACTCTGATCGATTGGCTGGAAACTCAACCTCCCAGAAACGCCTCACCGAATCATCGTTGGAGCGTCGCACGACTTCGCGTCTAAAATCATCGTCTGAAAGCAGTCTTCGTAGTGAAACGATGCTTGTCCCAGGGACATTGAGTAGCGCAATCATGGAGTAGCGCAAGACGTAGTCCATGCGCTCGGACCATGCAGAACTTAGTACTCGCTTGAAGGTATCAAGAAAGCCGAGCGCAACGCGCATTTTTTGGTCTGGTCGAATCGGTATCATCGGATTGAACGATGGAGGATGATCCATATCACTCGGATCGAAGATGACTACGTCGTTGACTCGATGTTTTGGTACAAATCTCAATATATCGTCAACGAGATCTCCGTGAGGATCGAGCACCGCACACCCGTACCCTTGCTCAATATCACTCTTTACAAGTAGTTCAAGAAGACACGACTTTCCCGTTCCCGATTTGCCGACGAGGTACAGATGGCGACGTCTATCAAATCGGCGTATACCGAAATCTTCTATCTGTTGACGGTAGTTCGTGCGACCAAAAAAGCTAATCTGGGGGTCTCCCACAGTGGTGGGCAGAGCACGAGGCGGAGCTAGTTTTTTGGCGAGTACGCGAGCCGTGTTCGGAAGGGTGGTAACGTACGGTGGATGCCACAGCGTCGCTACCTCTTCATTGCATAGCTTGTAAGGGGCGTGGAATCTGCGCTCTTGGATCTTTTTCTTGATGCCACTGCCGTATGATATTGGGCCAAGTTGAAAACGATTTTCGTGTGTGGTGTTGTAGATCTTGGCCGCGTTGGCGATCATGATAATACTATTTTTAAGTCGCTGGCGCGCCTCGCGAATCTGCAGCGGAGACGCGTTTGGGGGCATCTCTGTGTGCACACTGATGCGGTAATTGACCCAGTGTAATGAGGAGAGACCTTTAGCCTTGATTGCATCAGCGGTCTTCTTCTCGCCTTGAACGCGGAGCCACTGACGGGGTCTAAATATGCGATAGACCTTATCGAGCATACGAGTGACGAATCGCTCGAGTTGTAAAAAGTTGCTGTCGGGTATCGGCCGCACCAGAACTTGGACGAGGGCGGTATCGGTCTCTGCAATTCTGCCAAGAGCGGTAAGCACGGCGGTCAACGAACTCCAGGCCATCGGCTTCCACGTCTCTAGCGGATATATGTCGGGAAGTTCTAGATAAAGATCAGCGCCCGCAACGAGGGTAGTTTCCCTCCACTTTTCTGTGTAGTCGGGAATCGGATGCACCTCTAGGTCTGAATTATAGGCGTATATGTTACCGGCGATGTTCATCACAGTTGCTTCGTCTCCGGCTATGCAGAGGCTAATGCAATTGTCTTGGGAGAACATCTCCATTGAGAACGGGTCGCTGCCGCTTGATTGAATATCCTCTATCTTTCCGCAAAAGCTGAATGCAGGCGAGATTCCCCACTCGATATCGACGATGGCTCCCTCGAGGGTCTGGACGCGGCGTGGGAGGTGTAGTCTGGCAATAAACATTGGAACAACATCGAATGGAGATGAGAATCTGGACCTTCTGGTTGATGATTTCTGGTTGATGGTACAGAGTTCTTTTCTCTCTAACAATTTACCAAAAGATAGGCGGCTACGCGAATACGCACTCAGAAAGCCATTCCCAGGGGCTTTTGTTGTCGTAATATATTGATTATGCTCCCTAATTCGTACGAGCCGGAACCAAAAGAGGTAGCACAATTAACAGATAGACCATCATACGGCACGAAAAATCAGCCTCTCATACGGTTTCAATCGGCCTATATGCGGAATTGCCCTTCCTTGACATCGCCTGGTCGGCGATGCCTTAATTGGTTCGTCCGGATTTTGTTGCTCATTTTGTTGCTCGGTGGCGCCTACGTACCACCATTGGTTCCTTTCGTCCCTACATGTTCGGCCAGATTCCGACAGGATTTCAGACGAAAGGAGCTAAATGATGTGGTGATCGCAAATGCTAGTGTTTCTTGCTAGATAACCGAGGAGTAGTGTCGTACCCTCGTCCTGTTTATGTAGCCCAGATGAATCTCACAAACCCCTATCATCTTGAGGATATTGGCCCTCTACGCATCGAGGGGTGCATTCAGCGGTATGCATGGGGCAAGGTTGGCTCTGCCTCACGCATCGCTCCCTTTTTGCGTGAGCAGACCCTGGATGCCCCTCTCGCTGAATACTGGCTTGGGTGTCATCCTAAGGGACAGGCTCTTGCCCTTTTGCCCGATGGCTCTCGATGTCCGGTGGCCGATCTGCTGAGGGCTGAGGATCCGCTTCCGTTCATGCTCAAAGTGCTCTCGATCAATCCCGACTTCGGTCTGTCGATCCAGTCGCACCCTGACAGTGAGCTAGCGCGACAACTCCATGCCCGTGACCCTGAGCATTATCCTGACCCTTTTCACAAACCTGAAGTTGGCATAGCGCTTACGCCGGTAAAACTGCTGTACAACATCAAAACACCGGAGGCGCTGCGCGAGGTGCTTGAGCGCTATCCGGAAATAGTGAATCTGCTCTCACAACAAACGCGCAGAGGGCTTGCGAGCGTAGTGCGTGAGCTCAGTACACTGACCCGTAGGGAGATCTTCTCTGATTGCATCACGGCCAAACCAGAGGCAGTTACTAGGGTAGTGAGGGCGATATGTGAGCGGTGTCCACCGTCTGAGGAAGGGACAAGGCCCGAGGAGGTCGTCATTATGAGACGACTGGCTCATACGCACGGGCCAGGGGATGCGGGTCTCGTGGTTTTATTACTTATGAATCTCGTTTCTCTCGCTCCGGGAGAAGCGATCTTTATTGGTCCTAATACCCCGCATGCGTACCTTGATGGCGATCTGGTGGAGTGTATGGCCTGTTCTGATAATGTTATCCGAGCGGGGCTGACAACAAAGTTTAGAGATGTGCAGACTTTGATTGAAACGACGGCGTTCGATAAAGTTCAGGTGCCCGTGCGGGCCTCAGTGCGGGAGAACTTGGCTGGCTACCAAGAGTTTTTGCTCCCGGCACGAGAGTTTCGGATCGGGGTTGTCCGGGCAGGGGCAGATCGTGTTCCGGTTGATCTGGCAGGTGAGCACGCCGTGGCGCTCTGTTTAGGGGAGAGCGCCGTTGTATCGTATGGTGTGCACAATCAGGCTATGACATTGAGTGATGGCGACGCCGTGCTGTTACCGCGGGGCCTTATAGGGTATAAGGTATCGACCAAGGCAGCGCAGCTATTTATTGCGCGTTCTGGACAGATATATTGACAAAAGAGGGTTTTGAAGGTGAAAGATAGTCGATACACTACTGAGCGATCATCGGACGTCGCCTTGGGATATCGTGTGCCGCAGCACAGGCTTAGTGGTGACAGCCCCAGGGATCCAGTGAAGGATATAGTAGTGAGTCAGGGTGCCAAGATGGGTCTTAAGACTGCTGCAGCCAAAATGCAGGCAGATGGATTGCCCCTCTCCGTCATCAAGAATTTCGAGCGGCTCTTTGATGATGTGCTCCAAGGCAAGACCGGTATCATAGCAGAGGATGAGATAGAGCCGGCACGAGATATCGCTGGTTTTTCTGATGTTCAAAGGTGCGCTGATACGGTTGCGGTTGGCGAGCGGCTGCTTGGATCTTTAGTAGTAGTGCGGCTTAACGGTGGTCTGGGGACGTCGATGGGGCTTCAGCGGGCCAAGTCGCTCCTCCCGGTTAAGAACGGACTTACATTCAACGATATTATAGCCCGCCAGCTTGAGGCGTTGCGGACCCGTTTCGGTGTCACGATACCTTTGGTGCACATGACGAGCTTCTCAACGGACGCCGATGTGAGATCGGCGATGGCAGGCTATTCGGAACTCAGTCCTGAAGGACTCCCCGTGAGCTTCTTGCAGCACCGTCATCCGAAGATCTACCTGGATACGATGATGCCAGCTGATGAGCCGGAGGAGGAGCTGAACTGGAATCCTCCGGGACACGGAGATATCTACGCTGCGTTGATAGCCTCCGGCTTGGCCGAGAGGTTGCTGAAAATGGGTAAGCGCTACGCATTCGTCGCTAACGCTGACAACCTCGGAGCAACTGTTGAGCCGGCGATATTAGGTTATTTTGCAGGTAGTGGTGCTCCCTTCCTGATGGAAACGGCTGAGCGTACTGCAGCTGACGCAAAGGGTGGACACCTAGCTCGGCGTAAGAGTACCGGAAGGTTGGTGCTTCGAGAGAGCAGCCAAGCGCCAACGAACCCGGGTGGCGATAGTATTCCTGAGTTTCAAGATGTAGCGAAGTATCGGTATTTCAACACGAACAACATCTGGCTCGATTTAAAGGCTGTTGTCGAGGTTGCGAGACGCCACGATGGAGCGATTCCGCTGCCCCTTATAAGCAACAAAAAGAATGTGAATCCTCGAGATCGGTCGAGTAGAAAGGTAATTCAGATCGAGACAGCGATGGGAGCAGCGATAGAGGTTTTTGAAGGCGCGCTCGCTTTACAGGTCCCCAGACGCCGCTTTGCTCCAGTGAAGACTAACAATGATCTCCTCGTAGTTCGCTCGGATGTGTATGTGCTCAACGAAGATAGCACACTTGCAGTAGCGCCTACTCGAAGAGCTGCGGGCTTACCGCTTGTATCCCTCGATTCTCATTTCTTTGGCTTGATCAAAGATTTTGAGTCGAGGATGAAGGTGGTTCCTTCACTAATTGAAGCCGAGAGCCTCACGGTTGTGGGGGATGTAGTATTCGATCATCAGCTGTCTGTGGTAGGTAAAGTGCGTGTAGTTGCTCCGGCGGGAGAGCCGAAGACTCTGCCCCGTAAGATCTCAAGAGTCGAGAACAGCGAACTCACGCTGTAACACAGAGGAATGCCGGATCGGCCTGTATGATTCTCCTTTTGATAGCTGTGTCCCCAATCTTGGTTCCGGCTTGTCTGGGTTTGGGGGGAGGGCAAAACCTCGCGTGCGCGAGGTTTTGCTTCGTTTTTTACCCAACATGCGGCGGAAGCGCATCGCGTAATCGATTCACTTCACGCTGCAGGTCTTCCGGGATCTTTGCGGTGAGAGCCTGCTCACGGAGACCGTAGAATGCGCGCTCGTCGCCGTCATCGCGAGAGATGTTGACTCCATCCAAAGCCGCTCCCATAAAAAGTCCTTGACTCCGGGAGTAGGCAACCACCTCGGCGTGTGGAGACGGCACGGTCTTGTCAAATGTCCCTGCCACAGCACTCAACTCGCCACCAACCTTAAAGCTTCCTTTCTTCAGTGCCTCAACCGCCCGATTTCCAGTGATGTAGAGCACCATATCAGCCGATTTCACGCCGGCCTGAAGACCAACGCTTCCGCCAATCAGATTAAGAAACATGGGGTTCTCCCACTCACCGGCGGCAGTTTTGCAGAAAGCTATCCCGTCACCGTGCGTTCCGCCGAGTCCAGCAGAGACGGTCACGGTATCTGGAAAGATCGCGACACATTTTGTTTTGTCGATCACTGATTGAGGGACTTTACCGAGCTTGCCCTCTGAAATCTCCTTATACACGGAGGTTGACTTGGTGAGTGTGTATTCGGCCTCTTTAAAGGCGCGGGAGTTTCGATCGATCTCGGGCTCCTCAGCAGCGAAAACGCTGCACGGTAATGCCAGAGATAGTGTCGCTAGTGCCAATGCGGGTTTTACTGCATCAATGAGCTTCATATGTTCCTCTCGTAAGTTGGTTTAGATTGGTAGCTTCTCTCGTACCAGGCACGACTCAAGTTAAGTGCACGCGCTCGTTAGCGTCGTGACTTTTCCGTCACACCGTTCCGTGAATGCGCGTGCAGCTTTTCCCAAGAGGCTGTAGTTGGCTATGAGAGAGAGCAGGTGGAAGCTCGCTCGGCAAGTTTGTTGAGAATGACACCGTAAATCTGAACGAGTTCGACGAGCTCGGCTATTTCTAATCCCTCGTCAATTTTGTGGATAGTTGCGTTCGAGGGGCCTACTTCAACGACCTCAGCGCCGTGCTCAGCCACGAAACGTCCATCGGATGTTCCGCCGTCTCTGGTATACACTGGTAAGTGACCGTGCTCACGTAGCGTAGAGGCGACTATTTCTCGCAAGTTTCCATTTTTAGAGTCGTAGGGTTGCGAACCTTGTGTCCACGCTACTTCGACGGATACGTGGCTATCTTCAAGAAGTGGTGTGAGGCGCTCGATCAAGGTCTCGCGTGTGAGCGGAGTGCGAAACCTGATATTGAATCTGAACTCCGCTTGACCAGGAACGATGTTGGTTCCTGCGCCGGTACCTGCATGCAGCGAGGAAACCTGCAACGAAGATGGAGGCCACCCGAGGTCGCTCTCTGACGCAGTGTTTTTGGGAAGCCCGGCATCGATATCAAACGCGATGAGCTTGTTAATGATCCGCACCGCGGCGTGAATTGCGTTCCTAGCAAGGTGCGGGTATGCAACGTGTCCCTGAACCCCTCGAACTGACACTCTAGCACTCAGTGATCCGCGCCGACCGATCTTGATGCAGTCTCCAAGGTACTTGTTTGCCGTTGGTTCCCCGACTAGACACGACTCAATCTTCTTGCCCTGGGACACGAGCCGTTCGAGTAGGGCGGGGGTCCCCTCTGATTGCACCTCTTCATCACCAGCGATCAAAAGCGCCAGGGGTAGCCTTGTATTGGGGTGAGCGCTCACGAAATCCTCAAGAGCGACTATCCATGCAGCGACGGACCCCTTCATATCCGCAACGCCCCGACCCAGGAGGCGCTCTCCAACAACTGTGCCCTGAAATGGATTCACACTCCACCCATCGCCAGCGACAACGACATCAGTATGGCCGGAAAATGCAAAATATCCCGGTC
>JBIKKR010000254.1:0-2606 GCA_044360225.1 Bdellovibrionota bacterium
TCTGCTGCTCCATCTCACCGAGTGGCACTGGCGCCGTAACCGCTGCGCGATCTCCACGCAACTCTATGACGATCTGCGATTCCTCACACGACAGGATGACCCGTAGCTGCGTCAGTACACCACTCCCGTAGCTGCGGAGGTGGTGTGAGACCACTTCGTTCATAAGGAGTCCTACGGCAGTAGCTGTTCGGCTTGATACGGTTATATGATCGAGGCAGAAATCGAGCTGAGGTCTCTCAGCTCTTGGCCGTGAGCTACACACCAACTGGTCGACCATCTCTCGCAGATACTCATCTAAAGGAACCGTGTCGTATCCATCACCCCGATAGAGCTTATCATACACCAGCGCCATGCTCTGTATGCGCTCTTCACTTCGCTTAAAAACATCCCGCGCCACCGAATCGACTACGCTACGGCCCTGTAGCCTCAGGAGACTGCAGACGACCTGGAGATTATTTTTAACCCTATGGTGCACCTCCCTCAGAAATGCATGGTCGACGGCAGATGGATGTCCACCTTCGAGCGTCTGCTCCTGACTAAACTGCTCAGCAGCTGACATGCTTGACGCGCGATGATACGAATGTTCTACGATGTGTTCGTTGCTCATAGTTACTGTTGTCAGGGTACACCCAGACGGTGCAAACCGAAACGACCCTTGCGCGAAATCTAGCAGTTACCTAACCCCGATCATACCGCGCCTGCGGCAGAGCTCCATGAACGCGGACCGTTGCCCCCTGCTTGATACCAAACCGAGCCGCGGTACCTGCAATAAACTCAAGGACATACTGACTCTCAGCATTCACGCTGCGGGATTCCTCACTGAGCGGTGTGGCGTTCTCGATGATTCCAACAACCTTCCATTCGCGCGACAAAAAGATCATGTCGAGAGGAATAAACGTATTCTTCATCCAGAAGGACAACTGCCTCTGCTCTGGAAATAGAAAAAGCATTCCTTGACTCGGACCAAGTTCGCGGCGAAACATAAGCCCCTTAGCCCGCTCTTCGTTGGTTGATGCGACCTCTACCGAAAAAATGCCAAGCTCTTTGCCATCCGGCGCGGCGATTACCGTCTCTACGGTAGGAAGACTGCTGGCAGTTTTACACCCACCAGCAACACCAAAAAACGCTGCAAGGAACGCCAGTAAAGCCAGAGTGGTCCGAGACGTTCGTAGCATCACCGGTTCCTAATCGCCTCGGTCAATTGTGGGGCCACAGCAAAGAGGTCCGCGACCAATCCATAATCCGCCACCTCAAAAATCGGCGCATCTGGATCCTTGTTAATCGCAACGATTACTTTGGAATCCTTCATACCCGCTAAATGTTGGATCGCGCCGGAGATTCCCACCGCGATATAAAGGTTTGGCGCAACAACCTTGCCAGTCTGCCCAACCTGCCAATCGTTGGGGGCGTACCCGGAATCTACCGCGGCACGCGATGCTCCCACCGCTGCATTCAAGGCGTCTGCAAGCGGAAAAAGTACCTTTTCGAAGTTCTCAGCAGAACCCAACGCTCGCCCCCCACTAACGACAACTTCGGCATCGGTCAACTCTGGACGATCGGCCTTCGACTGCTCGTACCCGACGATCTCTCCGAAACGCGGCTGCTCGTGCAGCTCCTGATCTGCAGCGAGCGAGAGTGTTGCAACGCTCCCCTTGGAGCCACCTTTTACAGCTGCCGGAAATGCTGTTCCCCGTACAGAAACAACTCGAACTGTCGAGAGCACCTCAACATCGGCGATGATATTTCCAGCGTACATCGGACGCTTGAGGGATCCATCTGCATTGACTGCGATGATATCCGATACCTGAGCCCCATCGAGAAGCACCGCTACACGAGGCAAGAGATCCTTGCCGGTGCTGCTCGCGAGTCCAACAACAGTTTCAGCGCCCAACTCACGTGCCGCAAGCGCCACCGCCCGCGCATAGGGCTCCGCCCGGTAGCGCTCGAACACTGCATCCTCTGAGTATAGAACCTTTGAGATGCCGAATTGGCTGGCCTCTTCCGCAGCTGTAGCAGCCCCATGTCCCAACGCTACGCCAACCACCTCAGAGCCCTGCCAAGCCACCTGCAGCTCCTTAGCCGCGGTAAGGGCCACCAGCGAACCTTTTAGGACCCTTCCACCATCATGTTGAACAAAAACAAGCACACTTCCCATGACTAAACCTCGATCCTCTTGATACAGTCCTAAAGCACCTTCGCCTCGTTCTGCAGCGCCGAGATAAGCTCTGCAACGTCTGATACCTTTTTACCAGCCTTACGACCAGCTGGCAGCGAAAGCCCCTTCACTCTCACCTTCACCTCAGGCGTTACCCCGAGCGAATCAAGCGTCATCTCCTGAAAGGGCTTCTTTTTAGCCTTCATCAAGTTCGGCAGCGCAGCGTAGCGTGGCTCATTGAGCCGGAGATCTGTAGAAACTACACACGGCAACGGTACTTTAATCGTCTCAAGACCACCGTCTATCTCACGAGTTACCGTTGCGGCACCCGCTTCAACAACTACCTTTGACGCGAAGCAGGCCTGCGGCAGCCCGAGCCGTCCGGCGAGTAACTGAGCCGTCTGGTTTGAGTCGGAATCAATAGCCTGTTTACCAAGCAATAGCATCTGGT
>JBIKKR010000009.1:0-34576 GCA_044360225.1 Bdellovibrionota bacterium
TCGAAACGCCTCCAATTTGCGAAGCCTCCGGAGAAGCTCCTCATGTGGGTCTACAAGTGCGCCACTTTCGTCGACAACTAGTTCGACCGGGTCATTCAGTAACACACTCGCCTTGACCGAGAGTAGCGTAGCAGCAATCACCAGATACTCCGCTGCAAGTTCAACATCGTAATACTGAAGTGACTTAATACACTCTAGGTATTGCCCGGTTACCTCTGCCAAAGACACCTTCTCTATCGGCAACTCACGCTTCTTTACAAGGTGCAGCAAGAGATCAAGGGGGCCATCAAAAAGATCGAGCTTGACCTCAAAAAATCTAGAAAACTGCTCGGCTGTCGACATGGAGTTCGAACCCTCGGCCACTTACGGGCATTGATCACTTTAAACTACTTTAACCAACTCATTTTGTCTATGGGCATCCTGTGGGGGCTTTCAGAGAACCGACGTTCTCAAGAAAAGAACCCCCAATGAACTCAACGGGCAAGCGCGTGCAGCATTACCGCTGTTGCCTGTGAAACATTGAGCGACGATATCGCCCCAAACATCTTAATATACACGCAGAAATCGAGGTTTTGTTCGATGAGGTTTTGAATACCTTCACCTTCGGAGCCCATCACCAACACCCACTTCTCTGGCGCCGTAAAGGACTCAAGTTCGGTAGCCTCCGGCGTCACCACCGCACCAATACTCCACACTCCCGCCTCCTTGAGAGCCTCAATAGCTCGGTGCAGGTTAGAAACCGGGCAGAGAGGTACCAGCTCACTCGCGCCTACGCTGACCTTTGACACCACCGGCCCTAGCGGTGCGACGCGATTCTTTGACCAGAGCACTGCATCGACCCCAAAACACTCTGCCGCTCGCAAAATCGCTCCGACATTCTGCGGGTCAAGCACCCCGTCAAGCGCCAGAATTCCGATCGAGTCCCGCTCGCGTGCCTGCTCTAGTAGCTGCTCAAGCCCGAGAAACATGCGCGGCTTAACCCTGGCGACCACCCCCTGATGTGAATCGGACTGCACCATCTGATCGAGCTCGTGGCGCGAACACTCCCTGATTCTAAGTCGCGCTTTCTCAACCGCATCGCGCAACGCATTTTTTCTCCCCTCACCTGCACCACCACGGGACTCTGCAAGAAATATCTCTTGAATTCGCCCGGGATCATGCGCTAGGAGCTCCTCGATGCAATTTCGTCCCATGACAATATCTAGATTCGGCGAAGCCGAATCAGTCTCGCGCGGCGAGCGGCTCGTAGGACGGTGGCTAATCTTTGCTGGCTTCTGGGATTGAGGCCGAAAGCGGGTGGGACGGTGACGTTTGTGTTGCATACAAAATCTAACTCAAGAGTCGCAATTCTAGCGCGTATCACAGGCAAAGCCCACTAGGTGCTGATGCATCCACACATATTGTATCTAGCGATAGAGACACTTAGCTCGTATACTGTTGAAACGATTACGGCTCTGGCGTTCAAGTTTACCGGCTTTTACGCCCGCTGCGGCATCTTACATAAGGTATGGGGACAAACCAGGTCAGCCCGCATCGATGTACGTGGTTCCGCCGAGCCATCAGTCAGCATGTGAGCGGTTGTGATTTGAGCGATTGTGAGGAACGGCGCGATGCTCCCCAAGAGAATATCTGCAGAGACAATGGATGAGGTTACACACTCAAACGATAGCGTTGTAAAGCGAACTTCCGAGCCGCACATCGTAGTTGCGTGCCCATCGTGCAAAACCAAATTTGCGGTAGAGAGCACACTGGTAGCCTCGTACGACATTCCTCGGTTCCACTGCTCACGGTGTGACTCTATATTTGATTTACATCCTCAGCGATCTCGGACAGCGCCTTCAAACAATGCTCAAGAACACGCCGGGCAACGGTGGGTGCTCGATGACGGAGCGCCGCATGCCACTCAAAAAGCCCCGCGTAACGATGACCTTGGACAAACCGCTTCGTCACCGACTACACTCAAGGCGAGTGACTTTACCCTCGGGTCTATCCCCAATCCTGATACCCTTGAGCCGCGCACCCCATTTGAGCCGATTGAGGACCGCGCGGGCCTATCGATTTTAGGATTTCGTCCGACAGCTTCACGGCGTCACACTACCTCAATTACTCGCACTGAGGCGCACGTAATCGCCGCGCACGCGCAACCGCCCTCTCGTACGCACCCCGAGCCACTTGATGGGGAGAGAGACAAGTCAGAAGATCCATTTGCTCTCTTTGATACGCCAGGCACAACACCAAGCCCGGTGATCGCAGCCCCGCCAGTCAATCACCTCATACCAACCGACACCGCTGTAGCCCCCACCAACCCGGCGTCTATACTGCGTACCAACATCGAGACGACACGCGTACAAACACACGCACCAGTGGCTCCTCCAGCAGCTTCTCAGGTTCGCGAAACACCCACAAAGCCCCGTATCAATAGATTTTCGCGTCTCTCCTCGAGAACTCAGGGCTTGGCGCGCCTCGCTATTCCCCTTCTAGCGGCGATGGGGATTCTGGCTCTCGTGAGTGTTACAACTCGACTTATGCCTCTCACCATGGACTCGGTATTTGGTTCGGTAACACCAGGATTTATTTCTGGGAGAACTTCTCATCTACCTCCGCGCGAGCTGGCAGTTCAGGATCTAAACCTCAGTCTTGAGAAGACTCAATCAAAAGAGACAATTCCGGTTATTCGAGGCTTTGTGAACAACGTAAGCGACAAGACCTTTGAGGACGTCTCGATTGAGGCACTCGGTTTTAATGCTCGCGGAGAGCTGCTGGTGCGTGCCCGTGCCCCCTTACGTTCTGCTCTATCGCGAGAGAAGATCTCTGATCTGCCTCTTGAAACAGTTAAAAAATTTCAAAACGTGCTCAGCGCCAGCGATGCATCGATCAAAGGCAGCGAAAAGGTAGCTTTTGCGATTGCGCTCTTCGTTGATGGTGCTGAGCCACACGAAGTGACCTACTTTTCTGCTCGAGTTTTCTCGGTCGGCCGGACACGCTAGAAGCCGGATACGCTCGGGAAGCGCAGCCAAACTTCGCGTACGAGAGCTTTAGCCTCTTCCCCCTAGTCAGCTCGCACCGAGACGAGGAACGTCTCAACTGAGCGTTGCAGAGCCTCGCTCTGACGCGAAAGCTCCTGCGCCGCCTCAAGCACCTGACCTGCGCCAGAACTTGTCTCTTGTGTTGCCAAGGTTACGCCTGAGATGTTCTTTGACACATCTTTGGTACCAGTTGCTGCTTGATTGATGTTGGCGCAGATCTCGTTTGTCGCCACCTGTTGCTCACTCACTGCAGTCTCAATCGTACTGGCGATCTCAGACATCTTCTTAATAGTATCACTCACACCAGAGATGGCCTTTACCGTATCACCTGAGATCGATTGAATATGCTCAATCTCTCGCTGAATCTCTTCAGTCGCTTGCGCTGTCTGCTGCGCGAGATTTTTTACCTCCGAAGCTACCACCGCGAATCCCTTACCTGCATCACCGGCTCGGGCTGCCTCAATCGTCGCATTGAGAGCTAGGAGGTTGGTCTGGCCAGCGATCTGCGATATGAGCTTCACAACTCCGCCGATTCGCTTCGAAGCATCCGAGAGTCCATTGACCACTCCGGAGGAACGGTCCGCCTCCTGCACGGCCCCGGAGGCAAATCGACTTGATTCCTCTACCTGACGCCCAACTTCCGCCACCGTATTCGTGAGCTCTTCAGTTGCTGCCGCAACACGAGCCACGTTTACAGAGGTTTGCTCTGATGCAGCTGCGGCGGCCATAGACTGGTCGGTTGTGCCAGCGGCATTTTGAGCCAACAATTGCGCTGTAGCGGTCAGCTCAGTTGATGCAGCCGCAACAGTCGTAACGATTCCACGTACGGCTTTCTCAAAGTCATCCGCAAGCTCAAGTCTCTTATCACGAGCCTGCGCCAGGGCCTTTGCGCCCCTCTCCATCTCCTCGGTTCCGGTATTGATCGTCATCGCCGCAGAACGAAATGTTCCCGGCAAACCTCGCAACAAGACCCGTCGAAAGAATTTTCCCCGCGCAGCATACTCGAGCGATGCACGGGACTCTCGCACAAATGCATCACAGACATCGAGCATGTCATTAATCGAGCGGAACAATTCACCCAGGTCATCTTTCTGGTGATATCCCAGGATCCGAGCCTCTAGATTGCCACGCGCCGCCTCGCGGCACACTACAGATGCTTTTGCAATCCAGTCATGCATCTCACTTTCCGGCGTCTTTGAGGATTTGACCTTGCCATTCCTCTGCTGCGAGCCGATTTTAGCCTGCTCGCCATGGCTAAGTGCCGGTGCTCCATCCTCGGTCTCTATGATCTCGGTATGCTGCTGTTCCATATTGCCTCTCCTATTTAAAGCGTAAACACGAATTGGTCGTACTCAACCTGCTTATCTGCAAGCATTGATTGCAATAGCTCAGTTGCAGATAGCATCCCCTTTCGTCGGTCGGGATAGCGGGCTTCTTCATCGAGCAGGATTTTGTACAACGCTTCTGCATTTTGAACTCCCTTGCGATCTGGCGCGCGCCGGTTTGAGTGAAATCCAATGATATTCCCGGCAGTATCGAATGTCGGTGTCACATGCGCGAACACCCAGTAGTGATCCCCGTACTTAGTGAGATTGACAACGTAGGCAAATATCTCCTGCCCACTTTGAACCGTTTCCCAGAGCAGCTTAAACACCGAACGAGGCATTTCAGGATGACGAACTATGCTGTGCTGCTGTCCTATAAGATCATCCTCTGTAAAGTCAGAGATGTCGAGGAGCGTCTGATTCACATACGTAATCCGACCGGAAGGATCTGTCTTACTCACGATAATATCCTCTTCTCCGAGCTTTCTCTCCACTCCTGTTGGTTTAACTCGCAATGAATTCATAATGTGGTCCTCCAGTGTATACACATCCTTCGGCTATTTCGCTGAAGATCTAAACAGCTCTGCATAGGGCTTCGCAATTCTCTCTTCTTTACTGGGGCCAAAAATGCGCAGAACGTATCGTTTTTAATGAGTTTAACGACGATTGGCCGCGCATTTGTATCCCTTTCAGGAATGTCACCCTTTTCGAGTTGATAGCGGGAGAATTGCGATGCCCTACAGCTCTGCATCACTTTTTGCTCTCCTGCACGGTTCCAAGCCGATATACATTCGGTGCTCCATCAACCTTTTCAAATCCCTCAACTATTCGGAATGGAGACTCCGCGGTGCCAAGGAAAAGATATCCATCCGGGGCCAAGACGCCCTTGGCTTTCTCCAGGATTGCTTGCTTCGTAGGCGTATCGAAATAGATCAACACGTTACGCATAAACAGCACATCAACCTGCGGAACATTCCACCGAGCAATCAGGTTTTGCTCAAAGAAGTGCATCATCGATCGTAGTTGAGGTTGAATCTCAAAGCGGTCACCACTCTGCGTGAAATATTTAACCAGATACTGAGCTGGTAGGCCCCGATTCACCTCAAGCGACGAATACACGCCCATCTTGGCGCGTTCCACCACTCCGGAATGGACATCACTACCAAGGATCTTTACATTCCACGTCTTAAGCTCTGGAAACGCGTCGGACAGTACCATGCCGATTGAATACGCCTCCTGTCCAGTTGAGCAGGCAGCAGACCACATGGTCAGGCTCCTGGTTTGGACACGCTTCTGCATGAGCTCTGGAATGATGACCTTCTTCAAGAGTTCAAAAGGGCCAAGATCTCTGAAGAATGACGTTTCATTTGTAGTCAGCGCAAGCAGCACCTTTTTGTTCAGTACCGGACTCGCCTGACGAAGCACCGCATCTATGAGATCCGAAAGAGAGGCAAACCCCTCCTCTCGCGCCAGGGATGTCAACCGTGACTCGACTAGGTACTCTTTTCCGCTGCCGAGCACCACCGCTGTCTCATCCTTCAGTAAGACTGACAACTGAGCAAACTGTTGTTCAGTAATCATTTAGCTCTCCGTTGTTTTTCTCTTACAGTTTCTATTTATCAGGTTGGCGATGGAATCGAGCGGCACCACCGCATCGTGAAGATTTGCCGCTATGACTGACCGCGGCATCCCCCACACGAGACTCGATGCCTCATCCTGAGCGATAATTACCCCGCCAAACCCCTTTACGTACTCACATCCATTCCGACCGTCTTGCCCCATACCGGTCATGACGATACTGAGAAGTTGATCCCCATACACATGTGCGAGCGAGCGCAGCATCACGTCAGCAGATGGTCTACACGAGTTTTCATGAGGTGCTTGTGACAGCGCCACAATTGCCTGCTGGCTGACCACGCTAACCTGCATATGAAAATCACCGGGCGCTATATAAATTGTCCCTGACTCCACAGGCATACCGTCCGCCGCCTCGACGGCTTTTAATGGACCCTTTGCCGCCAGTCGCTCGGCAAGGTAGCGAGTAAATCCCGGTGGCATGTGCTGTGTGATAAAAATCGGTATGCACAGCTCCGGAGAGAGCCGTGTTACTACATCGATGAGAGCGCTCGGGCCGCCGGTAGAAATTGAGATCGCCACTGCCTCTAGAGGTCTGCTGACTTGGAATATTCGGGTTGCCTGGGCATTTTCGAGCGGCTGCGTGGGGCGCGGTGTTAGAACCCTTCGATTTTTTCTCCCAAGCGCTCGAATTCTACTTCGCAACTGACGCTTTACGATCTCACACGGACTTCCTTTACCCCCATGCGCAACGGGCTTCGCCACCACATCACTAGCACCAAGTTCGAGTGCCTCCATGGTTATAGTGGCTCCGTGCGATGTATGCTTGCTGAAGATAATAACTGGCAACTCCGAGCCGTTTGCGCGTAACGTACGGAGCGTCTCAAGGCCATCCATATCAGGCATTTCGATATCCAGCGTTACCACATCAGGTTTCAGGGCTTTAATCTGTTCAAGCGCTCGCAATCCGGTTTCCGCAACACCAACTACCTCGATCTCGGGATCTGCCCGTAAACACTCGCGGAGCGCTCGTCGGATGACAAGAGAATCATCTACCAATAAAACGCGAATCTTCTCCATGATTCCGCCCGTCACCGAGTTACTCAGCTCCATGCTCACAATCGATCCCGATCAGCTTCAGTTTCTCGGCGATAATCTCCTTGGAGAACGGTTTCATAATGTACTCATCGGCTCCACCGCGTAGCGCCTCTGTAATTCGATTAATATCCCGCTCCCCGGTAACCATGACGACCGGGGTCTGTTTTGTACCCGGCTGCTCTCTCACATACGACAAAAACTCAACCCCACTCATTCCAGGCATCACCCAGTCAACAAAGAAGAGAGCCGGAGGTTCGTGCGTCTCTAGAAATTGCACAGCCTCCTCTCCGGACAGCGCAGTATGCACACTAAAACCCAGTTCCTGCATTACACGAGAAAGAACCTTGGTGGTAAACTTACAATCATCAACGATGAGAATATTATTGTTCATGGACCGCCTCCTGCTTTGAATCAAGCTGACACACAGCTTCTGGATCTATATGAAGAAGCAATCCGTTACCCCTGTCGGGTTGCATTTGATACACACCTGTGATCATCTCGCGTAGAGGAGTCGCTAGTGTGCTCGGGCACGGCTTATAACGATTCGGGTCGACTTCTATTACATCTCCGACCGAATCAACTATGATACTTGCAGCACCGTCGGCAAGAGTCACAATCAAATTCATGTGGTCTTGCCCTTCCGCGCCAACCGCGAGGCTCAATCGCTCGCGCATTCCGATTGCTGTTACTATGTTTCCCCGGAGATTTATTAAACCTTGCACCTCATGTGAGGCCCGAGGTACTGCTGTCATCCGTTGATACTTCAGCACCTCTTGAACCTCTAGCACGTCAACTCCCAACAGGTAATTGCCCGCAATAAAGGTAACCAGCTGCGCTGGGATGCGATTATCTCCACTCATACGAGAACCTCACTATTCACTTGTTCGGCCAACGCAACTGGGCCACCCACCCGCAATAGAAAATCAATATCAAGAAGCGCTACAACACGCCCCTGAATCACCCCAAAGGACTGAATTCCAGGCCGCCCCTTCGCCTGACGCACAGCGGCCACTTCTGAGGCAACATCAAGGATACTTTGCACCTGAAGACCTACTGCAGTGTCCCCATGCCCAATGACCACAACGCTACCACCGCCACTGGGAGTCGTACTCAGCCGAACGGTTGTGACGACATCAACAAGTTGTAAGATCGAGCCACGGTATTGGATTACCGAACTATCTCCAACACGCTCAATCTGATCCACTGAAAACTCCTCAAGTCGCCGCACTCGATGAAGTGGGATGGCTGCCTGTATCTCAGGGGTGAGCTGAACTACAAGGAGCTGCTCATGAGCGTTTTTTGCATCTGCCGCATCAGGTGTGATAGCTTCTTGAGCCACAGCTTCGTGCTGATCGACTCGGGCCTCACGGGCAAGCACCACAGGATCAACGATGAGCGCTATCTGTCCATCGCCCAGTATGGTTGCACCAGCATATATAGGCAGTTTTCCGATGAGGCGACCCAAGGGCTTAACGACGATCTCTTCAGTATCATGAACCTCGTCGACAACGAGCCCAAAGCGACAGCCATCCACATCAAGAACCACGATTACCTGCGCGCACGAATCAGTATCACTTTTACTCTCAATCTCGAGGTGTTTCCGAAGGAAAATCAGAGGCAGCAGATCCTCTCGCAGCTTAAAGAACGGGTAGTTACCGATCCACGAGAGTGCGCCCGACCGCTCTGATACGCTAAACTGAACGAGCTCAGTGATCGCAGTTTGAGGAATGGCGAAGCGCTGATCCGCACAGGAAAGAAGCAAGGCTGGGATAATCGCCAGCGTAAGAGGTATCTTGAGTCTGATAGTGCTTCCTTCTCCAACCCAACTTGAGATATCAACATGCCCACCAATCCGCTCGACACTAGACTTCACTACATCCATTCCCACGCCGCGACCAGAGAGGTTGGTAACGGTATCGGCCGTGGAGAATCCAGGAGCAAAGATGAGCTTGTGTATCTCCATGTCAGAGGCAGCCTGCGCCCTCTCTCGCGATATGATGCCGCGCTCCACTGCGCGCTCGCGGATCTTTTCCGTATTCAGTCCTGCGCCATCATCAACGATCTCTATTATCACGTAGCCGCCCTCTTGGTAGGCTCCCATCGTGATACATCCTTCGGGGCTCTTTCCGGCGGCTACCCTACGATCGGGGAGCTCTATGCCGTGATCGATTGCATTTCGAATAATATGAGTGAGCGGATCTTTAATGGCCTCTATGAGCGTCTTATCAAGTTCGGTATCCTTGCCATGCATCTCAAGGCGCACGCGCTTCTTACAGCTAATCGAGAGGTCACGAACAACTCTGGGGAACTTACTCCATACCGTGTGAATTGGTTGCATGCGAGTCTTCATCACCCCTTCCTGCAGCTCTGAAGTGACCAGGTTGAGTCGCTGAGCAACGGCACGAAACGAAGCATCTTGAAGCGATTTTGTTGATTGCAGAATCTGGTTGCGCGCAAGGACGAGTTCGCCAGCTAAATTCATCAGATGATCAAGTAGATCAACGTCTACACGAAGTGATGTCTCTCCAACGGCCGCCTTCTGTGGTCCCTGTTCAACTACAGGTTCTGGCTGAGCTGGCAGCGATGTCGGTGTTGCGGGAGCACTCGCAGTCACGATCTCCTGTGCACCCGGCACACTCGTCTCTGATGATGCTGGTGCCTGGGTCGATTCCACACTTTGTTTGTCAAGGAACGCTTCAAACTCGTCATCAAGTGTAAGTTCTGTGCCACTTCCGCTCTGCGGGTCTGGCGGCTTTGCAGCCGCCAAGAGCTCCGTCGCGAGTGCCCCATACTCACGATCTCCTTCTTGTCGGGTTTCCTCGATCGTCTGCACTATCGTTCGTATCGCGTCGCATAAGCGCAGCAATAGGCTTATGATGGCGTCGTCTACTGGGATTTTTTCATTTCGAATTTCATCGAGCAGCGTTTCGCCGGCGTGAGATACAGCTTCAAGTTTGTGAAAATCCAGAAAGCCACAAACTCCCTTAATCGTATGTAATCTTCTGAAAATTGAATGTATGAGCCCACTATCAGCTGGGCTGGTTTCCAGCGCCAGGAGTTCTTCATCAAGATGATCGAGGTTTTCCTTCGTCTCGACCAGAAACTCCTGCAGCAGCTCGTTCTGCTCACTCATAGTTGCCGTACCCCCTAGTACTTCCAGACGAGATGAACTTCGGCACCTGGCGAGTTTTACTTTACAGCCTTGAGATAAAAGATCCCTGAATGCGTATTTCCATAGTTTGACTGTGCTCCTCGATAGGTCTCCGACATGGAGCTCCGCGTTGTCGCTGACTAGAGCAGATCATCAATGATTCTGGAGAAATGTCACGTAAAACACGTGTGTACTCCCATATTATATCTCTTGAATCTAAGGTTTTACGCAGAATCTCCCGAAGGTCCTGGTGCGGCTACTCTACGTGGCTATTGGCTGAGATTGGAGCGATTCGATGCGTGCAATCAAAGTTCTACTGGTGGATGATTCAGCGGTTATTCGAAAGGTGCTGGGAGATCTCCTTTCTCAGGACCCCCTCATAGAGGTTGTTGGTACTGCGCCCAACGGTAAGATCGCGCTTGAGAAGCTCCCGGCCCTCAATCCTGATATAATCACGCTCGATATCGAGATGCCCGAGATGAATGGGCTCGACGTAGTGCGGGAGATTCGACAACAGGGAAACCGAATTCCAATCATCATGTGCAGCTCGCTTACCGCCGAGGGAGCATCTCATACCATAGATGCTTTAGCGCTTGGCGCGTCTGATTACGTGACGAAACCATCGAGCCACGGCGTTAACACTCGCGAGGTCGTTGGAGAGGATCTCGTCAGAAAAATTAAGGCACTCGCAAGCCAAGAGCAGGAAGGTCCGACATCCCTTACTGCAACACCCACTCCTCAACATCACACGGTAGCTAACCTTCAGGAGGCAGCTATTGTCGCCATCGGCGTCTCTACCGGCGGTCCAAACGCCCTTGTGGAGTTGCTACCGAGGTTCCCCGCCGACTTCCCAGTGCCGATTGTTCTCGTTCAACACATGCCTCCACTGTTCACCAAAATGCTCGCCGAACGGCTGAGTGAGGTCTCGAAGCTGCCAGTTAGCGAGGCGGAGCATACGCAGGAGATTGTACCTGGCCAGATCTATCTCGCCCCAGGTGGATTTCATATGGAGATTAAGCGGTTACTCGGCCGAACGGTAATAGCACTGCATGATGGCCCACCCGAAAACTCCTGCCGTCCTGCCGTGGACGTTCTCTTCAGATCGGTAGCTAAGGTGTACCGCGAACGAGCATTGGGAGTTGTACTCACAGGCATGGGGCAAGATGGGCTTCACGGATCTAAAGCGATTAAACAAACAGGTGGTGCAATCATCGTTCAAGATAAGGAGTCCAGTGCGGTATGGGGAATGCCGGGCGCAATTGTGGATGCGGGGCTGGATCCGTGCGTTCTGCCACTAAGTCATATCGCAGACGAGATCGCACGTCGAGTGATTAAACGTGGAAGGGCTCCCAATCGTAAAGTGCCGGGAGAACGTGCCGATTCAGCAGTGTAGGAAATAGCAACCAATACAGAGGAAAGATTGCGATGGAATGGAATGCGCCTTTTGTTGTGTATCGAGTAACAGAGGAAGGGAAAATTGAGCAGGTTTTTGTAGCCGAAGACTTTCAAGCCGCTCAGTATTGGCTCACCTACATAGCGCAAGCGGGCGACGTACTATGTAAGACGCCAGTTCACAAGAGGCACTCACATCGATCGTGCCGCGCCGAGTACTGGAGCCACAAGGGAACCGATCGAAGCCCGGTGACCGATGAGGCTCGATGGAGAAAGCTGATGACAAAGCGCAATTTTAACGGGGAGTTCCCCGAAGAGCAGATTGAGATACAACCTCAGAAATAAGGAGTAGACATGTCATCACCGATCGATAAATCAATGAAGATACTCATCGTCGATGATTTTGCGACGATGCGACACATCATGAGGAAGTCGCTAGCGTCTTTGGGTCTTACCAATGTAACCGAAGCGGCTGATGGAATCGATGCTCTCGAAAAGTTAGGGCGCGAGGATTTCCAATTTATAATCTCTGATTGGAACATGCCCAATATGATGGGCATAGACTTCCTAAGGAAGGTACGGGCAACGGAGCGACACAAGACGACACCATTTTTAATGGTGACCGCTGAGGCCAAGCGAGAAAACGTGCTTGAAGCAGCAAGTGCCGGCGTGTCGCAGTATATTGTGAAACCCTTTACGGTCGACTCGTTACAGCAAAAGATCTCAGCTATCTTTGAACGCCGCTCTCGCGAGGCCGCAACGCAAAAATCTCGTTAGGAACAGACGTACCATGGTCCAAGCGAAGTCAAAAAAGACTCACCGCACAGCCCAGCAAGCGAACGGGGCCAAGGAGACAGATCTTCGAGAGGTAGATGACCTCAAAAAGACACTCCGGGCTCTCACGCTCAAACGTGAGGCTGCGCGAGTTACTCGTTTACGGGACACAATGATCGCTCTGAACGCGGCTCTCGATCCATCCTCAGTGACAATGACAACAACAAATATTCCGGATGCAATCGCAAAGCTTGCTGTTGTCGTCAGGCAGATGAGTGCTGCGAGCCATAAGGTGTTTGAGCTCGTGGAGCAGCAACATGCTCTTCGCAACCAACTCGTCCAGCTGGCCGAGCAAGTAGGGCAACATGCGAGCATGAGCGCGCTCTCCCCCGAACTAGCGGCAAAGCTTCTCCAAGAACACAGATCAGTCTCTGACCAACTGGATAATCTCGGACACGAAATAGTCATGGCTCATGAGTTTCAAGACCTGTGCGGCCAAAGTTTATACAAAGTCACCGCTCTGCTTGAGGGGCTCAGTCGTGACCTACGAGAGCTTTTACCTACTTTAGGGATTACGCCACCCCCTCCACAGTCATCAAGTGATAACAATCCAGACCTAGGACAAGCAGAAATGGACGCGATCATTCGTCAGTTGACGACATGGTAAGTCATTAAACCCGAGCATTACACCTAAAAAGCTCTTTCACGAGAAAGAACACATCCCTCTACCATAAACCCAGCCTGAATCATTTTTTTAAAAATGAAGGAGGCTAGAAGCCATCTCAAAAATACCATGCAGGCGAGGCTCTGCGAGCTACGAGAGCGCGAGAATGCAGGGAGAAAACGCGCGCAGGTGTATCCGCTGCGATACAGCGATCACGTTTTCTCCCGAATACGACGCGACCTCGTAGCGCAGCGAGCCGCAGCGCAGGGGATTTTTGAGATGGCTTCTCGGTTTACTTATTTCGCTGCTGAAGGGCCGTCGTCCTTAGTGCTGTCCTGACCCTGAGTAACTTTAGGGGTCACATCGATCTCAGAACCCTCACGATATGAGGTCTTAAAGTTACTAATGGCTTTGCCGAGCCCTGAGCCGAGCTCTGGCAACTTCTTGGTGCCGAACAGCAGCACAACGATTAACCCCAGAATTCCTAACTGTACCGGCCCTATCATACGCGTCCTTGTTGTTGCGTCCTTGTTGTTACAGTGATTTGCAACAGTCCGTGCCAGTAAAACTGGCAAAGCATTCGCCGGACATCACTATACGTTATTGTTTTTGATTCGCATCCGCAAACCAATAGCCCTCTCCAGAAGCCAGAATAGCGCTAGGGACTTTTGGAGAACGCCACATTAACCCGTCGTCGCCGACCCGGATTCTACCAAGAAATCCATTGCTCTACCAGTTCATCTGGAAGATCAGCATATCAGACGCCTCCAGAGGCAGGGCCTAGCAATTCTAGTCCATCTTAAAGGGCCACAAATGCGCCGGAATAGCTGTTTTTATTAAGTTTTGCAGCACTAGCCCGGGCATTTGTATCCTTATCGAAACTTTCAGCTGTTTCGAGTAGAGAGCAGGAGAATTGCAAGGCCCTGCCCCAGAGGTTCAATTTTCGGTCTAATCCTACACCGTTAGCCAGAAAAATCTCGATGCTGATGGATATCCCTACCAGCGGCCCTCTGGTAACCTCTTGGAGTGGAGCGGCTGCTCACCCCACCCCTCAACACTTGAGCGCAAAGATGTAAAGCGCAGAACCATGAAGCGCAGAAAGTCCTACCGACCCTACCCCCAGAACCACGACCAGATAGGAATCCTGGTATCACTGGCTCTGCACGCTGTCCTCTCTATTTTTCTCCTCACAACGAGGGCCCCACACCCCCCACAGACCACAACGATTGAGGTTACCATAGAACCACCACTCTCAACCCAGAAGCGTTCGCAGATAGTCTCGTCATCTGAGGCTCCGCAACAAGCTCCTCTTGAAGACACAACTAGACTCTCTGACAAAGACTCGCGCGCCGAGGTTGAGCAGATACGGCGGGGTGACGGCGGCGGCATTCCGGGACAAACGAACAAGACCGCGCCCTCCGCGCCCAAACCTCCAGCAACAAAGGCCCCAACATCAAAAATTGAAGCCTCTCGGCAGCAAGAGCCAAAGAATCAGACCGAGCCGCGCCAACAGGAAAAGCCACCTGAATCCCAACCAACGCAAAAACATAGCTCGGGCGCACGAGAACTGCATCTGAAGGATCTCAAACTTGACGACTCAACTCTCGCTCTTAAGTTCGGCACGACGCCTAAGAATCAGGCGGCCGCAGCAGCTCCAGACTCATCAGCAAATGCGCCAGTAAAGAGCCTCTCTGAGTACCAAGCGTTCTCACGCCCCCCGGGTTCGGGCGCAGCATTTTTTGGTAGCGCGGGTATCAGTGACCACCTGCCAAACCTGCCCGATGGGGATATCACCCTGCTCAATGCCAAGGCAAATATTTACGCGAGCTTTGTACGTCGGGTGGCGATTCAGGTCTTTACTCAACTTCGATCTCAAGGCTGGGAGCGCCTGAGTGCCCAACAGATACGACAGCTCACTGGTTTTTCCACTGTTGTAGCGATCCTCAATCCAGCAGGAAAATTTATGAGAGCTGAGATACTAGAGAGTTCAGGTAGCGACGACTTTGACAGCGTTCTCCACACATCGGCGACTAAAGGCGCCTCAGACCCAAACCCTCCGCCTGGAGCTCAGGCCAAGGATGGAAACATTCACTTCATCTTCAAAGCTCGTAGCTGGAGTCAGATAGGCGTTAATAGGCGCTCAGGAGCACCGGTTGAGCAGCGCTGGCTGTTGTTGGCTACTGGGTTGGAGTGAGTCAACTCTCTGTGTGCTCCATTTCTGGCCATGTAAAATGGACCAGAAATGAGCTACTCCGACGATTATCCTACGATCTTACCTTTGAGCTGAAAATCAACGTCAAACTCATCGTAAATCAACTTATCGCCCAGCCCCTGAAAGAACTTGCCAGAGCCGTAGCGAATATCCCACTGGGTGCGATCGAGCTTGGCTTTACCAGTGGCCTCTGCCACACCGTCCTTAATCGCCACACGCGCAGGAAACTCAACAGGTTTTGAGATACCCTTGATCGACAAGGTGCCTTTAATCGTTGTGTTCTCACCTGTCGGCAGCGGATGCACCAACGGGGTAGCGCTATCTATGGTAAACTGCGCAGTCGGAAAGAGCTCCGCCGAGAAAAAGTCTGGCGACTTGAGGTGGCCAACCAACTTGGCGTTGTTCTTTGTATCAGAGATATCTGTAACCTTAACTCCTGCCAGGTCGATCCCGAATCTGCCTGAAGCTATCGCCTCTCCATTCAACATGACCTCTCCCTCCTTTACGGGAACCGTCCCAGAGTGAGATCCGGTCACCTTGCGTCCGACCCACGAGATCGAACTCTCCGCGGGCGATATCTCAACTCGGCGTGGATTCTCAGCCACAGCCGAACCCCCATGAACAATGGCTACTCCGAGCGCTGCTGCAAACATCAAACCTAACGTTCTATTCATAGTAATCTCCCCTGCTATAGTCTAAACAGACGGGGTGCACCTCAGTAGCACCGGCATTACCCTCCTTTTCAGGAGAGTCACCGTACTGCAGCGCTCGTCTCTTTGAGCTGCTCAGAAGCTTATGGTAGCCTCGCCTTCATGAAAAGCCAAAATGAGTCCGCGTGCAAGCTAGTAATTTTCGATCTCGACGGCACCTTAATCGATTCCATCGCTGACATCACCGATTGCGCCAATACAGTGCTGAAAAGTCATGGATTCCCAACCTTCTCCGAGGAGCGCTTTAAAGAGCTGGTCGGAGATGGCTTTGCCAATCTAACCCGGAAAATAATCCCACCTTCAGAGCTCTCGGCAGATCGCATAGAGCAATTTACTCGTGAGTACCGCGCCCTGTATCGCGAACGTTGGCATCAACGCACTACAGTATATGAGGGGATTCACGATCTACTCCATTCGCTCCAGGTTGCAGGCTACACGCTGTGCGTCCTGTCAAACAAAGTAGACGAGTTTACCAAGATCTGTGTGGCACGATTCTTCCCCGATGTCCGCTTCTCTGAGGTACGCGGGGAACAGCCAGGCACCCCTATTAAGCCAGCTCCTGATGCCGCTCTCGCGATCGCCGCCGCATGCGGCGTGCAACCAGAGCAGTGCATCTTTGTGGGGGATTCAGAGATCGACGTCGAAACCGGCAAACGAGCTGGCATGACCGCTGTCGGAGTTCTATGGGGATTCAGACCACGCGCAATTCTGGAGAAGGCGGGCGCATCCTCAATCATCTCTCGGCCCCGCGAGCTCCTCGATCTCGTAACCCGTACGCTATGCCAAGATACCTGCGCCTAGACTAAACGTGCCGTATTGCCACATATCAGCCTCTAACGGCCGCGCCCGTCCGTACGCCGTGTACGAGTCATCCAGCGAACGCAGAGGATTCCAATCGGTCTGCTCAGAGACGAGCCGTCCCAGATAGGGTGTCGCCAGTTCAAGGATCTCTCGCTCATCAAGATCATCCGGCAAACAGAATCCTTCGTTCGGATGCTTAATCATGTACCGAACAGCCGAGATAACCGAGATGGCGACCTGCACAGTCGTTGCATTCTGATGTGCGACAAGCTGGCGCGCTTTGTGGATATCGAGCACCGTGCCAGTCCACCACGCGTTAAAGTCGTGCCCCATGACGAGCACTCCCAGCTCATCCCAACCATCGACGATCTCATCGCTCATTATCCGCTGATCAGCCTGCAGCTCATACTGCCGCATTCGCAACTCATGCAACGATGCGATCGCAGCATCGCATGGGCAATATACGTAGTGAACGGTCGGTCGATACACGGCCTTCTCGCCATCCCACACCGTTAACCGATCAGAGATACCGAAGGCCTCGCCGTGTCTAATCACCATGCCGACTATTGGCCCACTCGGCACCCACGAACGAACAAATGTGTTTACACCAAGCGAGGAGAGGCAGATCTCGTTGCGCGGTCCACTCGTGAACTGGGCAGCGCCGGGCGGCAAGGTCCTCTCATGCGTACCCCAGCCCATCTCGGCAGGAGCAACCCCCTCTTCGTATAAACCCTCTATGCTCCAGGTATTTACAAATTCGTTCGGCCGCTTCGGCTTTGATGCAACCTGAGTGTCGCGTTCACTGATATGGATCACCTTCACCCCCGCAAGCCTGGCCATTGCGCGAAAATCGCGATCACTTAAAGCACGGGCTATCTCAAGCCCACGCGGGTCCTTGGGCTTCGTTGCTTGGATCTTCTCGCAGATCTGCTTCAGCGCATGCTTGGCGAAATGTGAAACTAAACCGGGGTTAGCTCCGTGGTCGACTATCGCTGTCGGGCCACCATTATGCCCCCAACGATCGACCATATCGCGCAGCGCCATCTGACGCACATACAGGGTGTGATCCCTAGGATCCTTGCGCTCTTCCTGGACGTACGGATCCCAACTCTCAACCGATGTGTTAACGAACAGAACCCCGTGCTCACGGCACCACTGAATGAGCGAAATGGTATCGATGTTCCATCCCAGATCAATAAGCACGTCCCCTGCGGAAAGGTGCTTGCTCAGAATCTCACTGTGGTTTTCTGGAGTAATACGTTGCTGGATATAGGTCACGCCACTTTTGATGAGTGCCTCTATGCGGGGGCGATTATCGACGAAATCGATGACCGTACCTTGCTGAGGAGATATATCGAAGTGTTCAAACAAAAGAGGAAGCGCACACTGGCTTACCGAACCACACCCGATAACAAGAAACCTACCGCCAAAAGACTCTTTGTCCAATGCCTCAATTCTCCCAAATACATATACAGCGCCGATGTTTTAGTGGACCCGTAACACTTGAGCATTTGTCCGTACCACGTGTACGAGGTATCCCATGAGCGCTTCGGCAAGCTGCTACAGTGTTAAGGGCCCCTCTTTTATAGGAGAACCACCTCCCCGTCAACATGTAGGATCCCAGTCAGAGCATCTACCGTCTCAGCCGCGCCAACACGATCATCGAGAGAACCATCAGCGCTGCGCTGAGGAGGCTCAACCACTGTAGCGAGAGGTGCTGCAGCAGAAAAAATCCAACCGGTGGAGCGATGACACCACGAACACCCGTGAAGAAAACGTGAACCGCCATGTAGTCGGAGACCCTGTCGAGCGGTGCAAACTTAGTGACCCATAGATTCCAAGCGAGATCTCCGCCAGCAGTGCCCACTCCAAGAATTACGGCCGAGATGAGCAGGGCAGGCCATGATTCGGTAGCGAAGAAACCAACCGTGCTGATCAGCAACGTGCAGTTCAGAATGATCCGCAACGTGAAAAAGTCTACAACATCAAACACTCGTCCCCATATCGGACCGCTGATGAATCGCGCCACATTCGGAACAATTGACAGCAAAATTGCGATCTCTGCTTCCGACAGCACTAAGCCGTGACGCTCGTGCGCCAGATACTCTACCCGGAGCGGGACCATCATGAGCACTCCAAATCCAAGGAGCATCCAGGCTACTGTCGTCTCTCGAAGCACTCGATCCGTTCTTAGGTAGCGAAAGCAGGCAAGAAGCGGTCGCGCCTCAGTAATCAGAATGTGTCCGGGTAATCGCGCCGCCAAGAACGCCGAGACTGCCAAGCTGACCGCAACGAGCCAAAGGAGATAGCGATACCCATTGATGTTACCTGACAGAAACCACCCCGCTCCGAGGGCGAAGAGGACACTACACCCAACACGGATCGCATTCGATTCTGAGAAGTCTCTGCCACGGGTCGTTGGCGAGTAGTTGTGTGCATATATCGTTGTGAAGAGCGGGGTCGCTGCAGCAAAGAACATGACCGCTCCGGTAGCACAGAGCACAAACCACAGTGATGACGCGCTAAGGCTGGCGCATACCATGGCAAGCGCCGCGAGCCCCAAAAGGACACTCGCACCCTGGGCAACTGACATCCTAGTCACCCTGAGCACAAACAGAACAAGCGGAGCTAACAATAATCCAGACTGAGCCGCCGAGGCGACCAGAGACTTTTCCACGGGCGAACCGTGAAACCAGCGAACGACTATGAGGAGCAAAAAGACGTTCTGAGTACTCTCATACATCCCAGTCATCACGGCTCGATACCGCTCTAACCGCAAGGTCTCCGCTCCAGCGGCGAGGGAAGGTGTGGCCATTACATCGCACTAAAATGCAAATGCTTGAGTGTACGGCGCTCACCCACCGCGCGCAACTCCCTTGCCTGAACTCGCACACGGTTGTTCGAGAGCAAGAGGGAACATCCACCAGCAAACACCAACAAAATCAACCGGTATAGCCACATGTGCGATTAACCCGAGCGACGCATGGAGGCTTGGAGCGTGGCCAACCGCGTTTACACTCCCTAAAACAACGTCAATTCAGCATGTTAATTCCCCAGCTGGACTAAATATCTCACTACTTTACACAAGACGACCATAACTATCTGTGGTACCGTTCACGAATAAAGGGTATGTCGGATATTAACGCCAAGCTACAAACTGCTGGTACTGCAGAGCTACAAGAGCTGTCGGATCTGGCTGCGCGTAGAGACCTACACGAAGTCGACACCACACCCATTAATTCAGCAGACCTTGCAACAGCATCCATCTCACCGAAAGACGTTATGGGTGTTCCTCAACAGGCTGCTCTACGCCGCGGAGTTCTGCCTTTAAGTCACTCTGCTCACACCGCTGTTGAGCTAACGAACGGGCGCAATCGGGCAAGCTCCCGGTCCACCGCCCAGACAGTCTCCTCCAAATCATCTGAGAGTGCCGCCGCCGGCATCTTCAAAAACGCCAGGTATAGCTACGATGGCGGCCTGCTGAACAAGGTCTTTTCACTGCTTGGAAACATAATCAACGTTCTTGTGCAGTTCTTTCTCCGTTTACTCGGAGCGCGAGATATTGTGGCCCCGGACCAGCGCCCGCAGCAGGCTAAGAAACCAGAACAGCGTGACGGAGCCGACCCTAAAGAAGCGCAGGAGCTAGAACGGGAGAAGCGCAAGGAGCGCCGAGACCGGGCTGAGCAGTTGGTAAAACGCCAATAGCCCTGATCCTGATCTTACTCGAGTTCGTCCTCAAGGACCTTGCGGCGCCCTGCTTTATGCGCACCGCGCACACGCTTGGTATCAACACGCTTACGCTGGCTCGAACGCGTTTTCTGAGTTGGGATGCGCTTGCGCGGACGATATAGCGCCTGATCAAGCAGGTCGTGTAGCTTCTCAACCGCAGTTTCTCGGTTAAGCGCTTGAGTTCGGTGCTCCTGACTGGACACCACAATCCTGCCGTCACCATCAAGCCGCGCTACAACTGCCGGATGAGCTCCGATCCGCCCCTTCTGCTCCCACGAGAGCGCGGCAGACGCCGCGAAGTTAAAGAGTACGCTCACTTTCGTCTCTACCTTATTGACGTTTTGCCCTCCCGGCCCCCCGGCTCGCGAAAACTGCAGCTCGAGTTCCCCTTCGGGTATGATAACTGTGTGCTTGCGGGCCATGGCACGTATTCTAGCACGAAACATTCCTCCCGTCTGCGAGGACGTCTATGATCGCTGCCTATCGACTGCTGCTGCACACAACCGAAAAGGGGGCGCGACACTATTGCGATCGGCTGGTGTGTGGGGGTAGTGTATGGCCCGGCTAGCAGCGGCAATTATTGAAAGTATTGGAGCGTTTCTAGATATGGCAACTCAAGCAAAGGATCTTATCATCTTAGGTTCGGGCCCTGGCGGCTACGTAGCAGCTATTCGCGCCTCACAGCTGGGTAGGAGCGTTACTCTCGTTGAGCGCGAGGCTCTTGGCGGCGTGTGTCTTAACTGGGGATGCATCCCTTCAAAGGCGCTCCTGCGGTCAGCGCAACTGTGGAACGATATGAAGCATGCGAGCACCTTCGGTTTTGAAACAGGAAAGCTCAGCTTCGATATGCCAAAGATCATCGACCGGTCGCGTGACGTAGCAAACAAGCTTTCGGGCGGCGTGAGCTATCTGATGCGCAAAAATAAAGTTGAGGTCATGATGGGTAACGGTGTGCTTGAGAAGGGCAACACCTTGGTTGTTACCGATTCGTCGAAGAAGTCCACTACCTACTCCTTTAAGGACATTATTATAGCCACAGGCGCACGACCACGACAGTTCCCCGGCGTAGAGGTCGATGGCGACGCGATCCACACATCGCGTACGATCCTTGAGAACAAGCGTACCCCACAGAAGCTCCTGGTGATCGGTGCCGGAGCTATCGGTATTGAGTTCGCATATTTTTTTAACTCAATGGGAGTCCAAGTGACCGTTGTTGAGATGGCGGATCAGATACTCCCGGTTGAAGACACCGAGGTGGCTCAGACCCTGGAAAAGATCTTTACCAAGAATGGAATGACCATTAAGACATCCACAGGCGTAGAGAACCTCAAGCGCACAGGCAAAGTTGTTTCGGCAACCCTCAAGGGCAAGAGCTCAACAGAGCAATGGAGTGGAGATGCTTGCCTCATCGCTATCGGCATCTCTCCAAACACTGAGAACATCGGTCTTGAGAAGGTGGGGATCGAAACGAATCGTGGCTTCATCAAGGTTGATGAACTGATGCGTACGAACGTTCCGCATCACTATGCAATCGGCGACGTAGCGGGCGGGCCAGCGCTGGCCCACAAGGCGAGCCATGAGGGGATCGTTGCCGCAGAGATGGCAGCTGGCAAGTCGAAGCACCCGATGAAGTACGATAACATCCCCGGGTGTACTTACTGCCAACCTCAAGTAGCATCGGTGGGACTGACAGAGCGCGCGGCAAAGGAGCGTGGCATCAAGTACCGAGTTGGGAAGATACCTTTCTCAGCCATCGGCAAGGCGATTGCTATTGGCGAACAAGATGGTTTCATCAAGGTCATCATCGACGATCAGGTAGGCGAAGTGCTTGGGGTGCATATCATCCATGCAGAAGCGACCGAGCTGATCTCGGAGGCCGCTGTTATTCGATCGCACGAAGGGATTGCGGCGAGCGTTGTTGACACTGTGCATCCTCATCCAACTCTGTCAGAATCGGTGATGGAGGCTATGGCACTAGCACTTGGACGACCAATTAACTTCTAAAATCGCATCAAACGATGCCAACAATCCGGTGAACGTAGAGCAGACGCACCATCTTGAGGTCTATGATCTCGGGACGATCGAGTACACAAAGGCGCTAGAGCTTCAGCGGCACTACCACAAGAAGATCATTGAAGGCTCCCAGGGAGATCTCCTTCTCGTGTGCTCGCACAATCCGGTGTACACGTGCGGCACATCAACTCTCGCTGAACATATCTACAAAAGCCCTGAGGAGTTTCAGGCCGAAGGCGTGTCGCTGGCCCATGTTGAACGGGGTGGAAGCGTCACCTATCACGGACCAGAGCAAGCGATCATCTACCCAATTATTGACCTCCACAACCACCGCACGGATGTAGGTTGGTACATGCGCTCTCTTGAGGAGGTCGCTATTCGTACGCTTGGCGACTATAAGGTTACGGGAGTTCGCATCCCGGGCAAAACGGGGGTGTGGATAGACGACAATTCCAAGATAGCCTTTAGTGGTGTGCGGATCTCTCGTTGGTGCACCCTCCATGGCCTCTCGCTCAACGTCATGCGATGTAAGGAGCGCTTTGCCCTTATCAATCCATGCGGGCTTGGACCAATAACCATCTCCTCGATCGAGGACCTCAGCCAGCCCCACCCATCCGTTCAAGATGTACTCGAACGCATGATTGGCCACTTTACTGAGGTGTTTGGGTATTAAACCCTGCGCGAGTAATTTTTGAAAAAATCACTCGCAATAGCAGGGCGAGCGCAATCTTGGCGGAGCCAAGTTGCGCCGTAAAAGACAAAAACACTCGGGCCGCAGAAAGGGGCTATCGAGGTGTTGAAAAAGTAAGACTATTGATGTGTGGGTCGATTTTTAACCAAGCAAGAACGCAAAGTACTGGAGAAAGAGCTACGGCTTGAGCGCTATGCGCGCTTCTTGAGATAGAATTAAGTGCATTGTGTTGCTCGACGCAGGCAGGTCACCAGAGAGCGTTGCAGAGTATTTTTTTGAGCCGAAATACGGTCGCCAACTACGTAAAGAGATACCAAGCAGGTGGCTTAGAGCACTTGGTATCTAATGACTACCAAGGGAGCGAATGTCGATTAAGCGAGGTTCACCCACTGATGTCGTGATAGAGGAGAGAGCGCCTCCATATTGAACGCCTGTGGCGATTCCTTTAAAAAATTGTCTTCTACAATCGGTACTATGAGCGGTTTGCTGATTTCAAGGGAGCGATTCTCACGTTTTTTGCGAACATCAAACAGTATCGTTCAGAGCTAAAGTCTCTCATGACCCTTAACTTTCACACACTCGGAACTTAGGAGTTTGTTGTCTTCTACGGCGTAACTTGGCTCCGCCAAGATTGCGGTCGCCCACCTATTCTCATTCATTTTTCAAAAATGAATGAGGCTGGGTTTAGAATCCTACGCTAAAGGCGCGCTTAGCGCTTATTTTGCCGAGAACTCGCTTACTCACCCTTCCCTGCTTGATTGTGAATACCGGACGGTAGCTCGCGGTGTATGAGCCTACTTTAAGGTTGCGAAACGTAACCCTATTACGCCTGGCAAAGAGCTCTCTCTTCTTGCTCTGCGCTGCACCAAATGCCTCGGAGCCAAATGCATCGGCACTCAGCGCTTCAAACCCAAATACCTTGACTTCGACAGTTTGAGAAGCCCTCCTCGATGTCTGAATAAGGGTGAACAGATATCCGACGAATTTAAGTTTACTGGTATTCGACTCTAGAAGTGGGGCTACTACTTCCACTGACTTTTTATTCACGAGCACTTCCGGCGCTGGCAACCCGGTCGTTCGCTGATCCACTGGGATTGGGCCCTCCCCGGCTGCTGGGGGTACCGTGGGATTTGGGGTTGGCATCGGCGTTGGCGTATCTGTCGGCTCAACACAGGAAACAGCCGACGCAAACTCACTACCTTCTGCATACACATCGATCCGGCCGGTACCACTTGAGAAACCGGGAGCTCCTACTACCATGATCTTGGTTCCGCCGGTGGTGACACACTCAGGACCACCAGTGAGCGCGTGGCCCTGCTTTTGGCCGCTATCGTACTGACAGTTATTCACCTGTTTAACCGTGCTGCACTGGAATGAACTAGCACCGAATAGGCCGACCGAGCCACCCGTACTAGCCTCTGTACGATAGCTGGCAAAACCTACTGTGACTGCGCCTACGTCGAGAAATGAGCTCCATAGCCCATCCAAATGCGCCAAAGACTGCGCTGCTGTATCGGGCAGATCTGACATGGGCATGACAACCTTGCAGGTATCACTGTAACTACCAAGGGCCTGCGCCTTTACGTAAATTGAACCCCCCTCACTGCTATGCGGCGCGTTGAATGCAAACAGCGACGAGCTGTTTCGCCCAGCTACCGACACACCAAAGCGATCATGTGCCGTACCGGTGTACCTGATTACAGCGCCACCCATCTGGGGCTGTGTGTAGATACGTCCCGCGTTCGAGTTATTCCTCGGAGCGCCGACGAGGAAATCCCTATTTCCCACTCCAACCGTTAACTCTGCTAACGACTGCCCCCATCGTGAACCTGGCGCTCCAGATCCGGAGTAATTGCCCGTACTCACAAACGCACAACCTGCACCGAGTGTGACATCGTAGGAGTCGATGCGCGCAAGATCGATCGTTCCGACCAATAGGTTTACCCCCTGAAACACACTAAGATTAGACTGTCCCACTGCGCTTCCAAAAGAATGCGCCCCCGAAGCGTATGAACCACATAGAGTATAGGGGCTTACTGAGTTTCCTGTACTCGTATAAACGTGAATATAGCCCGTGGTCCCTCCGGGTTCGCCAACAACTAGTTCATTGATAGTATCGCTATTGATATCTTTAACGAAAGCCACGGTTGCGCCGAATTTGCCCGACAATCCGGGGCTCGGGGGACTTAGACTCTGTATGATCCCCCCTGGCCCAACGATGTGGACCTGGCCATCTCCAGAGCTCTCATCGGGAGCGCCAACGCCGATGTAGGAATAATCTACACCAGAGACCGAGGCGCTACATGCCAGCGCTGAACCGAACCCACTAGCGACGCTTCCCGTAACCGTTTGTACCGGCTGAAACCAGGTCTCGGGCGTCGCGGACGACTCTATGCTCAAGCAGAGGGAACCGAGTAGCGCCGATGCTATCACAGTCGTGCGTACCATACTGGCTACACTCCGCGACGCAACAGAGAGCAACATTCGAAGCAGTTGTAGCAACGCTGAGTTCACACGAGTTCCTATTTGTTCCCTCTTCCCTGCATCCAGACATCGGCAGGAAAGGCAAAAATCTTAACCTAAAGGCTCATCTCGCTAGGGCATCGCGCAAACGAAAGAGAGGCAAGCAGCGCTGAGGGGGCATAACTCTTTGTATTAGCGGATAAACGCCAATTATACCCAGTTGATTTCACCGAATCCTGAAGGTCCCCTGAGCACTAAACTTACCGAAGATTTTCCGACTATCAGATTCAGGAGATTGGAATACTGGTCGGTACGTTGCCGCATATGTCCCCGGCGCAAGATTGCGGAGCGAGATACGTTCACGCCTTGAAAAGATCTCCCTCTTTTTAGGGGCCATATCTCGATTCGTCAGACTATACATCATAGCTGCGGACCTGCTGGCCCTTCCAAACCGGATCGTCCATACATACCCGAGGAACCTGGGGCGCTTGGACATGAGTCGCGGCGCTACAAGGACGACTCTCCTCCTGATGACCTCAGCTATCGGAGCAGGAAGTCCAGAAGTCCTCGGCCCCACCTCGATCGGCGTGCCGCCAAAACCCGGTGTTGCGGTGGCTGTAATCACTGGTGTAGCGATGGGCGTTGGGCTCGGTGCTGGGGTGCTTGTTGGCTCAATACATGGCAAAGCTGACGCCAAGCCAGTACCCTCTTCGTAGATATCGATTCTACCCTGGTTACCCGCGAAGCCGGGTGAGCCAACAAGAATCACCTTTGCTCCACCCAAGGCTTCACACTGTGATCCTCCGGCGATAGCCATACCCTGCTTCTGATTAACGTCTAATGCGCAGTTATTGAGCTGTTTCGGTACCGAGCAACCATTGAGTGCATGTGCTCCAAACATGACAACCGACCCACCCGTATCGGCCTCATCGCGATAACTGGCGAAAACAGCTTCAGGAAGAGTCCCTCTCTCTACATCTCCAACGAATGACGCAAATGTGAGGCCGAGGTGTGCCAGCGAGTGGCTCGCCAACGTCGACAAGTTATTCATGGGCACCTGAAGGCTACACGCAGACGTGTAGACCCCAGGGGCCTGGTGCTTCACCAACAAGGAGTTTGTCTCGCGAGGGACTGCTACAGAAAAGAGACTTGAGTTAAAACTGGCGGCTATCCTAGATCCGAAATTACCTCCGCTGATACCGCTGAACGTGAGCGTAGCAACGCCAGCTTCGGGCTCTACGAATAGCCCCCCTTGTACGAGTCCAGGCGCTCCGATTAACAACGTTGGATTCAAAGAACCGTCATTTATCTCAGCTACGCTATGCCCATACCGGGAATTAATCGCTCCTGTGCTACCGTAGGCACCATCAGCGCTAAACTGACACAAGCCCGTAAAGGTGTTGTACGAAACCGTTTGTGACTCAATACCTGGCGCACCAGAAGCACTTCGAGAGATAACGAGCTGGGCCGAGTTCACACCTTGCTTTGAGGTGCTGAAAATGTGGCTGGCATACGATTGCGCCCCCACAAGAGAGGCGCAATAGGCGAAGGGAGCCGCGCCATTCCCTGTGCTTAGAAACACATGTAGAGCTCCATTGATCCCTGAAGGATTAGGCTCGCCAATCGCTAGATCACTGATGGAATCCCCGTTGATGTCATTGAAAAACGTAACCGCCGCACCGAAATTCTTTGCACTTCCCGGTGCATTTGACTGCAAGGTGGTTACGATCCCAGATGGCTTCACGATATACACGCGCCCCTCGCCGGAGTTTTCATCGGGCGCCCCAACCGCAAACCAGGAGTGCCCGACGTTGGAGTCCGGAGCACTACAAGCTACCGAGGAGCCAAACGAACTTGATGGGTTGCCAAGTTCGGTAAGAACCGGCATGAACCAGGTCTCAGGGGCAGCGTGGGCTCTTCTAACAAAGATGAACGATAGGACTACCAAAAGCAGAAATGAAGCCCACCACGTACATGCTGAGCGACTCCTAGTTCTAAAGCGACGGCATCCCCCAGCACCATCCGTCACGAGCAGTCGGCAGTGATGATATAGCCATTCAAGCCACATACGATTGTTTACCTGTCCCTGCAATTAACCTAACGTATTGTTCGTTCGAATACCTGATCGACCGAACTGCGCAAAAACATGAGAACTTATGGAAGTTAGGCAGAGCATCGCCGTTCACTCCTCTTGAATGGGGCCGGAACTGGTCTTGCCAGGCTCACAATACGTAACTACTCAGCAAAAATACGGCATCCGCGATCAGGATAAATCAAGAAAGAGTGCGCGATATACGATGCAGTAGCCGTTTTTACCGGCCAAACTTCAATTACAACGTAAAACCCAGCTCAGTAGTCACCAAAATACTTTGGGCCTGTGCACATCTGCGCCATGTACCTTGGCCATCAGGGCCGTTTTGAGGGCAAACAGTCGCCTAAACACACCGCTGTTTTAGAGTCGAATTCTTCCAACAGATTCAATATATTGTCGTATTACGCGAACGAGCCATGGCGAACAATTTTCTGCTATGGCAATCTAAGAGTTGGTGTTAGCCTCAGCCTCAAGAGGGCTCGTTACTACGATTATCCCCCATGTGTAGACGGGTCGCTTTTAGTCGGACCCAACGGAATAACAACAACGATGTCGCCGAAGAAGAAGATGGTAACCAAGACCAAGCCAAAGAAGACCGTACGGAAGCTCAGCCGCACCACCAGTCGCGCTAAGTTTGATCGTGAGCTGGCCCTGTGGGCCTACAAATCGATGGTTCTTTCGCGCGTAATCGACGATAAAACGATCACACTCTATAAACAGAACAAGTGTCACTTCCAGATAAGTTGCGCAGGTCATGAAGCTCCACAGGTTGCTGCTGCGCACGTTTTCAGGCCGGGGCAGGATTGGTTCTTCCCGTACTACCGCGGTCTGGCCCTGATGGTCGCGCTCGGCATGACAGCCGAAGAGCTGATGATGAACGCCATGAATAAGCTGCATGATCCGAACTCACACGGACGGATGATGCCGATGCATTACTCAAGTATTCCGCTCAGAGTACCGCCCCAGAGTTCGCCTACTGGTTCTCAGTTCCTTCCGGCAGTTGGTTGTGCACTCGGAGCAAAGCTCAAGAAACTCGATGAGGTGGTCTACGTCTCAACGGGTGAAGGGGCCTGCTCACAGGGAGATTTTCACGAAGCGCTCAACTGGGCTGCGCGCGAGAAACTCCCGATCGTGTTTGTCGTTGAGAACAACAAATACGCTATATCGGTTCACATCTCTGAGCAGCTTGGTGCCAAGAGCGTTGCGTCGCTTGCAGGCAACTACACGAACTTACACACGACTGAGGTCGATGGCTCCGATTTTTCCGCATGCATAGCGGCTCTTGAGGCAGCACACGAGCGCGCACGACGTGGCAATGGTCCCTCGCTTGTTGAGGCTCACGTACCACGACTCTTGAGCCACTCGATCTCGGATAATCACCTCAAGTACCGCTCAAAAGAGGATATTGCCGCAGAGCAGAAACGGTGTCCGATACAACACCAACGTAAACTGATACGCAAACAGAAGATCGCAACTGATAAAGAGCTTGATGCTCTTCACGCCCTCTTAAAGCAGATGGTAGATGATGCGTGTGAGAAAGCTGAGCTGTCGCCCGATCCTGCGCCAGAGACTGCGCTCGACCACACTTTCAGAGAGCCAAACCCGGCTGCGCTAATTCACGAAGAGCCCGCGAATGGCGACGAGGTTTTTATCGTTGATGCGATTAACCACGCGCTTGACGAGGAGCTAGAACGCAATCCCAACATGGTAATTTACGGCGAGGATGTTGCGCACGGCAAGGGTGGCGTGTTCACAGTGACAGCAGGACTTACATCGAAGTACGGTATCGATCGCGTATTTAACAGTCAGCTTGCAGAGAGTTCGATCGTCGGAACTGCCATCGGCCTCTCGATGCGTGGGATGAAGCCAGTAGTCGAGATCCAATTCGGTGACTACGTATGGACGGCGATGAATCAGATTCGAAATGAACTGTCGATGATCAACTACCGCTCAGCTGGGGACTTCTCGTGTCCTGCAGTGCTGCGAATCCCAGTTGGCGGCTATATTCACGGCGGAGCGTATCATTCACAGAACATCGAGGCGACCTTCGCCCACTTCCCGGGGCTGTACGTGCTCTACCCCTCAAACGCCACCGATGCAAAGGGGTTGCTCAAGGCCGCTATTAGAGCAGATGATCCGGTTCTGTTTCTGGAACACAAAGGGCTCTACCGGCAGGTCTATGCAAAAGGACCGGAAGGAGACTCAAACCACCTCACACCTATCGGAAAGGCCAAGACCGTTCGAAACGGCAGTGATGTCACCGTTGTGACCTGGGGAGCGCTCGTGCACAAGAGCATCCTCGCAGCTGAGCGTCTACAGAGCGAGGGCATATCGGTCGAGGTAGTTGATCTGCGCACAATCGTGCCATTTGACCGCGAGCACGTCTTTGAGAGTGTCCGTAAGACTAATCGAGTAGTAATCGCGCACGAGGACGTCCTCTTTGGTGGCTTCGGCGGAGAAATCGCAGCCCAGATAGCCGAGGATTGCTTTACGTTTCTTGATGCTCCCATTAAGCGCGTGGGCATGAAATACGCCGCCGCTGTGCCGCATGCACCTATGTTGGAAGATGTCGTGCTGCCACAGGAGGGGGATGTGGTGGAGGCGATTAGGGGGGTGGTCAGCTTCTAACTCACTGACCAAAACTTTTTTACAAAGTCGCCTTACCTATTGACGGCAGCTTCCATTTAGTTTAGGCGCTTCCCTTAGCAATGAACTTTTGTTCACGCGATTGATTAGTTGTTAAAAGTCAGTCGAGGTCAGTTGCCTCTTTAAGTCCACTTGACCAGAACATTCTGGATCCGGCAGAGGAGACGCTCGCGCTCAAAAAGAGCTACAGTGAGGACTATGCGGGTTCTCGCCGGGGGCCGTGTTAAACTGGTAGGGTGGCTAGAACGGATAGTCTCGCAACGCGCTGCGACACATACCTAAACTATCTACCTCTTTTCTTCAGGATCTATACGTTAGTGCATGGCATGCCGTGCGCTCGTACGGGTTCTTTTGGGGCTCGTACACATTGATCTGGGATCGTGGACACAGGGAACTCGGCAGAGCGGAATCCCTCAGAGATGAGAATTCACTTTACGAAAAGGCGTTAGAAAAATGTATGGGCGCGCCTGCCGTTACCTGCGAGCACATCAGCGCAGAGGCACGAACTAGCCACGGAAAGGTGGGCCACGGCCTCTCCCCGCAGGACCTAGTGAGGCTGCCCTTCGCACCGGCGTGCACCACACGCTCAGGGACGACGCTGTACCATATAGACGGCCGTAGAATCGACGAGACGCCCCCGGCCCAACCACTCAGGGTTTGCAATACTTACCTCGATTCGTGACGTGGGCAAGGAGGAGCACGTTGGTCAACATGCTATCGCAGCGAACAGCGGAACGTATGTGAAGGGTACAATTGAGACGGAGCTTGAAGAAAGCGTTCACGGAGTATTGAGGAACTTCATTGAAGTTGTGGCAATTATCACAGACGACCTGCCAAAAGACCTCAAAGGAAGTGGCTACGTATCGAGCCCCGATAGTTCGGGGCACTGGATCTTTCCGAGAAATGCGCGCACAACTAATGGCGAACTTGCGACTTCTATCACAACTAATATTCCCTCCTCGTTTCGGGACCTGCCACTTCATGACTCCCTGGGTCGAAGAGTAAAAAAATTCGATTTCGAAAGTAAGGTATATCAAGTGGTGCACCAGAGCAGTGCAGATATTATCCTCTCGGATCACTTTCTCGCGCGTTTTGAATTTCTCATCGATCCTAACTACTACCCGATGCTCGGTAGGGTCCTTAATACCCATCCTGGAATTACTCGAAACGGCCATCCGTACACAACACGCGGCCAGGACACCTACTCCCATATGCGAAACCACGCGCGTGGTCTACGGCAGCACCCGGATGGTTCGTTTTATGAGGTCACTCCTCATGCCAGAGCAGGCGCATCTTTTCACATCGTCACGTCTGACATTGATCAGGGACCGGTGCTGTGTGATGGGGAATTAACGTCTATTTCGCCAGACGACTCTGACGAGATGATCGCGCACAAGATGTACGCAACCTCGAAGTATCACGTATTCATCGAGGGCATCCGCCACTACGCCACTAATATACATCCACTGCTGGCTCCCCAGTGGCGCTACCAAGCTGAATCGCGCATATGACAATTACGCTCCTTCCCGACCTCGATATCTCGCTGGCATGCCAGGTAAACTTAAACAGTGCCGCGCGAGAATGGCTTCGTGCGCACCCGCACTCAGGTGAGAACCCCCTGCTGATCCCGAATACCACCCAGACGATGGTTGACGATCTCCATGCTCAGCACGGGGCGGGCTGGTCCTACGGAGGGTACCTCGAAGATCGTTCAACGCTCCTGCAAGGCTCCTACCTTGACCAGACAGGAGGATACATCCATCTCGGGGTTGATGTTAACGTACCTGCAGGAACACGCATTGCTGCTCCGTTCGATGCAACGGTCATCAATGTGTACAACGATGGCGATGAACCTCAGGGTTGGGGACTACGCATCATTCTTCGCCCAGACACCCCTACCCTGTCGTACCTGGTACTCGGGCACATCGCAGACGCCTCCCTAGGCGTCGGTGACTGCATGACGAGCGGCAAAGAAATTGCTCGGGTCGCCGCGCCGCCGTTCAACGGAAACTGGTTTCCTCACCTACACATTCAGCAGATTGATCGGCAGGCTGCGCGACATCACGAGCTCGATGCCTACCGTAGCCTCGATGGCTATGGCCATCCTCGAGACCTTGGGGCTCTACGCAAGCGCTACCCAGACCCTACCTGGCTCGTCATACTGAATTCATAACGGGCCTAGAGGGTTCAATCTTTTACGCACCTGTGGGCTACTCCGTCACTAGAAGCAGCTGCTCCATGGTTTCGGCTTTCGAGGGGCACCTTTGCTAGGACGGTGGTGAACAATTTTCTCTGGGCTGCATTTCGATAGTTTGGCTACAACTTCGTTGAAGCACACGAAGCAATCCACTACGTATCCCAGAGGGACCGATTCCAGCTATTTCCGGGTTTCCACCTGGTTTCGTCTACACTCTACAATGCTCGCAGCAGAAGCTGGCCGATACCCATACGGATCAAGTCACAGCTTTTACAACCATCTGTCGCGCGACCGAGAGGAAGAACTCCACACATCCCGGATTTACCAAGGCCGCTGTATTCCCAGGATCCTGCCCGTGCAGGATGCGCTTCACCGTGAGCTCTGCCAGCTTGTTATTCGGTGTTCGTGGCACATCCGGCGCCTGGAGAATGAGCGCCGGCACAAAAAAGGAGTTGGAGCGCTTGAGCTCCTCCCGAATCTCTGCCTGGAGACCTGCAGTCAACTCAAGACCCTCCGCTAACACAACAAACAAGACGATCTTTTCCGCCTTCCCTCCTGGCGGAGAATATCCAACCACTAACGCTTGCTGCACCTGCGACACCCTCGATAACGCCGAGTACAGATCAGCGGTTGCCACGCGTACCCCTCCCGGCTTGAGCGTAGCATCGGAGCGCCCTCCAAAAACAAGCCCCCCAGAGGTAGTCTCGGAAACGAAATCCCCATGCCTCCACACACGCGGAAAATCCGCGAAGTACGCTGCTTGGTAGCTCTTACCATCCGGATCATCAAGAAAATATAGCGGCATCGATGGTGCAGGATTTGCGCATACAAGCTCTCCTTGCTCATTCACCACTCGCTGGCCTTGCGCATTAAATACAGCGACATCGTAGCCCAGGCTCTTACACTGTACCTCACCGCGATAAACAGGCAGAATCGGACAGCCTAGGCCAAAACAGCCAACGATATCAGTCCCCCCTGAGATACTCTGCAACCACAAAGGCTTAATCGAGCGCTGCACATAGTCAAACAGGTGTGACGCCAAGGCCGAGCCGGTCGAGAACACCGATCTCAATTCAGGCAAACTAAACTTCTTCCCAGGCTCAATCCGACGAGTCGCTAGCTCACCGAGATACGCGGCTGCTGTGCCGAAATGTGTTACCCGCTCCTCTTCGGCGAGTCGCCAGAGGATCTGGCCATCCTCGCGAAACGGATCCCCGTCGTACATAACAATCGTGGCTCCGCTCGCCAGCCCACTCACAAGCCAGTTCCACATCATCCAACTCGTTGACGTCTGATAGAAGAAGCGGTCACCCGGACGGATATCGCTATGAAGAATGTGCTCTTTTTTGTGCTCAAGCAGGGTATTGCCGGCACCATGAACAATCGCTTTGGGCACCCCTGTTGTACCCGAAGAAAACAGGATGTAGAGCGGGTGCGAGAAGGGAAAGTGCGGTCCAGGTTGCCACGGGCCCTGTGGCGCCGAGAGTGCATGATAGTTCGAGACTATAAGCGAATCAGCGAACAACACCTGTTCAGCCCCATGGCCTAGGTAATCCACGAAAAGAACCGCCTGAATCGACGGTACCCGCGCCGCTATATTCTCAAGTGCCGGGATAAGTGACACAACCTCTCCGCGCCAGAGGTAGGATGTGGCGGCGACCAGGACCTTGGGCTTTACCCGCTCAAGCCGCGTAATAACTCCTTCGACCTTGTAATCAGTACCACAGCTAGACCACGTCGCTCCCAGCTTTGCAGCACCAAGCATACACGCAACAGCTTCGGGGACGTTTGGCAGGTACCCAAACACTCGATCCCCTGGCGTGAGTCCTACCTGACCGAAGAAGCCCGCCACGGCACTCACCCGCTCGCGCAACTCTGCGCGGTTTAAACGCCGAACAATAGGATCCTCTGACCATGAAACGATCGCCGGATCGCTGTTAGGTCCTGCGAGCAGATTATCGGCAAAATTCAACGAAAATTTGGGAAACCACCTGCGCGCCAGCGGTGTCGGACCCTC
>JBIKKR010000234.1:0-3103 GCA_044360225.1 Bdellovibrionota bacterium
CACGCGAGCGCTATCGCGAGATGTATCAGAGGTCTATCGGCGATCCCGAAGGTTTCTGGGCGGAGCAGGCTAGAGAGCTGATTACGTGGCGCTCGCCGTGGAAGCGTGTCGTTGATTGGGATTTTAGAGCTGCGCATATCTGCTGGTTTGAAGGAGCGACTCTCAACGTCTCGGAGAACTGTCTCGATCGACACCTAGCAACACGGGGCGACAAGACGGCTATAATCTGGGAGGGAAACGAGCCGGGAGATACTCGTTCCTTGACCTATAGAGAGCTTCACCGCGAGGTGTGCCGCGCTACAACCGTGCTGCGATCGCTCGGTGTCTCAAAGGGAGACCGCGTCGCGATCTACCTTCCGATGATCCCGGAAGCGGCAGTCGTGATGCTTGCCTGTGCGCGTATCGGCGCAATTCATACGGTGGTCTTTGCTGGGTTCTCCGCAGAGTCGTTACGCGACAGGATTAATGATTGTGGCTGCAGCTTCGTTGTTACCGCAAACGAGGGGCTCCGTGGGGCGAAGACGATCCCACTAAAGGCCACCGTTGATGAAGCAGTTGAAGCCTGCCCAACTGTTCAACGTGTGCTTGTGGTGCGCAGGACTGAGGCGCATTGTGCCATGCGTAAAGGGCGTGACCTGTGGTTTGATGAGGAGCTCGCGCGCACGGCTGGGATCGATGATTCGGCTCCCGAGATTCTCGATACTGAACACCCGCTGTTTATCCTCTACACTAGCGGTTCTACTGGCAAACCAAAGGGGGTGCTGCACTCATCTGGTGGGTATCTGCTTCAAGTGACGATGACCCATCGCTATGTCTTTAACCTTCAAGAAGATGATATTCATTTCTGTACTGCTGATGTCGGCTGGATTACCGGGCATTCATACGTCGTCTACGGGCCGCTCTCAAATGGGGCGACTACGGTCATGTTTGAATCGATTCCGACGTATCCTGATGCCGGTCGCTACTGGGATGTAGTTGAGCGCCACAAGGCCACGATAGTGTACACTGCGCCAACCGCAATCCGAGCTCTCGCCAAAGAAGGTGACCACTTTGTGAAGCGTCACGATCGTTCGTCGATACGGGTGCTTGGAAGCGTTGGTGAGCCTATTAATCGCGATGCATGGCTTTGGTATCATTCGGTGGTTGGCGAGGGGCGGTGCCCTATCGTCGATACCTGGTGGCAAACGGAAACCGGGGGCATCCTTATCTCACCACTTCCCGGAGCAACCGATACGAAGCCGGGCTCGGCGACGTTGCCGCTCTTCGGAGTTCAGCCTGTGATCGTTGATGAGCACGGCAAAGAGGTTGCCGACAACGGCGTCGCTGGGCGGCTCTGCATTCGCTATCCGTGGCCAGGGATGATGCGCACAGTGTACGGCGATCACGATCGTTTCAAGCAGACCTACTTTTCAACGTACCCGGGCTTGTATTTCACCGGAGATGGCTGTCGACGCGATAACGACGGTTACTATTGGATAACGGGTAGGGTTGATGATGTGCTTAATGTGGCGGGCCATAGGCTTGGCACTGCTGAAGTAGAGAGCGCGATTGTTCGCTCTGGTGTTGTTGCTGAAGCCGCAGTCGTTGGTATTCCGCACGAAATTAAGGGGCAGGGGATCGGTGCCTTCTGTGTGCTGCGGGCGGGTGTGGCCGATGATGCGGTGACCCGCAAAACGATCATCGATACGGTTCGTGAAGTTATATCGCCGATAGCGAGCCCAGACACAATCTGGTGTGTGCCCGGCCTACCAAAGACCAGATCAGGCAAGATAATGCGCCGCATCTTGCGCAAGATCGGTGAAGGCGAGTACGCCAGCATCGGGGATACGACGACCCTGGCCGAGCCGTCTGTTGTTGATGCTATTGTGGGGGTTGTGAAGGGGTAGCGTCCTGCAGACGTTAGAAGGAGAGCTGAATGCTGGCAGAGAATCCGCAGGATCTGCTAAAAAGGGCGCTTGAAAAAACCTTCGACTGTGGTTTGAGAAGGGCCGTCCTTGTCATCGGAAGTGGCTTGCATAGGCAGTTGTTGGGCGAAAATAAGGCTGAAAACAGCGCCCTGGCTAGTTGGAAGACTCTGATGGCCAACATAGCGCCGGATATGAGCGAGATGCTGAAGAGTTGTCAGGATCTGACATCAGCATGGGAGTCTCTTGTAGCGCACCACTTCCACTCTAGGTGTAATCTGCAAAATTTGGCATTCGCGCAGGTAGAGCGTCACCTGTTGAAGAATGATCTGATTCCAGAGCTCGAAAGAGCCGAGAATGAATACAACCCAGTCGTTGATGAGCAAGAACGTATAGCTAGCTTGCTCAGCAGGCACCGAGACATCGTCACCTTCAACTTTGACCGGAAGATCGATGGATTGATTACCGAACGGGCAAGCTCATCTAAAGAAGGAAGGGGTCATCCTTCGCCTTCTAAGGTGATAGGTCCCACCAAGCGACCTTTCTTGCGCGTTGATCTCGGCAATCAGAGAGTCTGGCATCCTCACGGAATTTGACACTCGAAATCAACAGCTCCATCGATTCAGTTAGGCGTGCATGGATACGCGACGGCGGTGCGTCAGGTGACAGCTAGTATCAGACGGTTCCGCAAATCACAAAGGAAGTGGGTACAAAAGCGAGAAATAAATCAAAGGGGGAGGTGGCCTGATCATGAATATGAGACATGGGAAGAGCGGGTGAGGCGAATTAACGCAAACGATAAGCCCAGCTGGGTAAGGATGTGTATGGTGTCTGACCTAATCTTTATAGGATGTGGCATGCAGCAGTCAGAGCTTGACCTATGGGTACTTCTCCATGCCAGACAGCGACAATTTTTGAGGGTGGGAGATAACCATCCGAGAACCTTTGTTTTGTGTGACAAGAAGACAGCCGAATCCGCCGCGCACCTGAAGCATTGCCCGGCGGATATAGTTCTCGTGCCATTTAATAGTCACAAAGAGGCCTGGGAGGCGCTGCAGGCATAGTATAACTACAAGGCAATTTCAAGCTCTCTTAAATTTTGAAAGAGGGCTGCATTTGTTGTTTGAATTGGGGTCAAATTTAGAGTTCAGCTCTCCGGCCCGCTTAAATTGAGGATTCTGGCGAGTTATGAGGCATGC
>JBIKKR010000095.1:0-11339 GCA_044360225.1 Bdellovibrionota bacterium
GCCCTTTCCTGAGGCTATCGCTTCCCTAGATCGCTCCGGCTCAGTACTCGGCCTGCCAGCGTTTAACGCTCAACGACAATCTAAGCTCTCTCCGGTTCTCTTCACGATTAAAAATCAGACGATTCAACAGTTGATACAACCCACGCCTGCCACATAAGCAAGCATCACCCAGCGTATTAGGCTAGGCGAGTATGAAACTGCAACGACCTCCCTCAGCGCTCGCACTGTCGTTTGCCGTTCTCCTCCTTGGAGTGTTCTTAAGGCTCTACCACTTTGCATTCCAGAGCCTCTGGTACGATGAGGTCTTCTCTGTTGTTTTCTCATCAGCACCAACGATCGATCAACTCCTGACGACGTTGCGCGGCGATTTTCATCCTCCGCTCTACTTTGTAGCACTGCGATACTGGCTTGCAGCGTTTGGTACAAACGATGAAACGGCGCGCCTGCTATCGGTTGCCATCGGAGTAGCGGGATTGTGTATCGTGGATGCTCTCGCTCGGACGTTCTGTGCGCGCGACGAAACCCGGGTTCCCGCCACGGCTCTCTTTATTACGGCAACTTCTCTGACGCTAATCTGGTACGCTCAGGAGGTGCGGCAATACGGATTGCTCTTTCTCACCGGTGCTGCGGCACTTCACAGCACACTCATGCTCCTGCAACGATCTGAAACTGCCTCACGCCAGCGAATCGTATGGGCACTCCTGTACTGCGCACTCTCATACGCTGGGCTTATCTACACGCACTACGCCGGGGTCTTGGCCCTCTGCGCAGCGTGGGTTGCGGCAGCCGCTAACTCTCTCCTCGTATGGAGATCGCCTGCTGAGCGCTCCCAGGCCTTACGCGCTCTTGCTTGGCTTGTTCTAACCCACGCAGTCGTTGCAGCGCTGTTCCTTCCGTGGCTCCCGACCTTTCTCACGCAACGCGCAAGTGCACAACAGGCGCTCTGGATCCCCACACCAACGATCCTCTCTCTCCTTGAGATCCTCCCCCGACTCCTTGCTTACCGACTGCCGTGGGACAGCTCGCGATACAACTGGCTCATGTTGATTCTCAGCACGCCCGTGGCATACACCTGCCTCTGGGCGATCTCACGACTTAGTGCTGCCGATGTCACCAGAGATAGTGACATGCACGCAGCCCACGAGCAGCCATCATCAAGCGCCCGATACGATCGACTCTCTCGCCAGGTTTTGATTGCAAGTTGGATAGTGACACCGATTGCTACTGCATACGCGCTCTCACTCGGCAGCACAAAGATATTTTACTTTCGAAACCTGATATACGTGTCACCGGCACTGGCTATCGCTCTCGCAACGCTTGCATGTCACAAGGTGTGGGGTAGGGGACTCGTTTCGCTTGTAGTGGCTGCATCGTTTGCTAATGTTCCGTGGTACTACCATTCACGACATAAAGAGGATTGGCGCCGTGCAACTCCTTTTATCACCGAGCGCATCACCACCGATTCAAGTGCTATCTTTGACGCACCGGGCACACGCCTTGCGTTTGACTACTACGCCCATGGAGCGTCACTACCTGAGTATCAAAGCGGCTCGCAAACCAAGCCCGCGCGTATCTTTTACGTGCGCGCGTTATCGGCGACCAAGGTCGACACGGTCATTGCACAGCTACAGGTTGATGGCTTTACTCTCACTAAACGAAAGAACTTTCCAGGCATCATCGTCATCGTTTTCGATCGATAACAACACCCCCAGCTCCGTAATCGGCAACGTCGAGAAGCGGGGTTATCTCTCTAGAGCCTCACGCCTCTTTCGTGCCCACCCCTCTTTGTTGACCTGTGGGGCCCGACCTAACGCAAGTGCATCAGCCGGCACATCCTGCGTGACAACCGAACCAGCCGCCACCAGCGCACCATCCCCCAGCTCTACTGGCGCGACGAGGCACGAGTTACTACCAACGAACACACCGCGCCCGATCGTTGTCTTGGATTTCTTGTAGCCGTCGTAGTTGCAGGTGATCGTTCCTGCACCAATATTGGAGTCCTCACCGACATTACAGTCCCCGAGGTATGTAAGGTGCGACGCTTTCGCTCCATCAGCGAGACGCGCGTTCTTGACCTCAACGAAGTTACCGATACGCACATGCTTGCCGAGAACCGTACCGGGCCGCACATGCGCACACGGTCCAACTGAGGTCTCTTCGCCGATGGTAGCTGCTTCGATTCGGCATCCGAGCCGAATCTCTGCACGTTCGTGCACCACCGCATCGATTAGCAGCGCTGAGCCTTCAATCACAACACCAGCGCGGATAGCTGTCTTCCCTCGTAGCTGCACACCGGGACCAATTTTGGCACCAGGAGCTACTGTAACCGCCGAATCTATCTCGCATGAACGTGGATCTACGAAGTGGACCCCTGCTGCCTGCAATGCTGATATCTGTCGATCGGCGAGCACCGAATTCACAAAGTGCAGATCCGCCAAGTTATTCACACCGGCAGCCTCTCGCGGATCGCCCAGCGGAAATGCTGTTACCCGCTGCCCCTCTTTGACCGCCTTCTCGACTATATCAGTGAGGTAGTACTCCCTCTGCGCGTTGTTATTTTCGAGCGACTCAATCGCTGGCTTCAAAAAAGCCGAATCAACCACGTACACACCTGAGTTCACTTCAGAGATGAGCAGCTCCTCTGGGTTACAATCTCTAGCCTCAGTAATCCGCACCACCTGGCCTTGCGCATCTCGCACGATGCGACCGTAGCCATTCGGCGGTGGGGCGTTAAAAGAGAGCATCGTTAAGGTCGACTGCTTAAAGGCGTGGTAGCTGACAAAATGGCTGAGCGTCTCCTTCGTAAAGAGCGGATGGTCCGCGTACGAGAGCACAACACTGCCGTTGCAACCTGCAAGGTGGGGCAGGGCGCAGCGCACTGCGTGTCCCGTACCGAGCTGCTGCTCTTGGTAGGCAAACTCTATCGAGTGACCTTTGGCTGCTGCACTCTTCGCTATGTGTTGCTCGATCAGCTCACGCTTATGACCGACGACGATAACGGTCTTCTCAGGCTTTAATTCCGAGAGCCCTGAGAGTACGAGATCAAGGAGCGCACCCTGACGAGTCTCCGCTATAGCTTTTGGGATATCGCCTCCAAGTCGCTTCCCAAGACCAGCGGCGAGGATAACACAGAAGATCTTTTCCATAGTAGCAGACATAGTACCGGCAGTATCTCACAGCAATGAAAATCGTACCATGGCTTCGAATAGAAGCTAAGCACCCTATCCGTACACTACCGCCACAAGACGCCACGCCCGCCCAGCGTACGGATTAACTGCGCCGATCTCGCGCCACCCCGTTGGCAGTCGCCCGAGGGATTCCTCTTGTACCAAGACCACCTCTCCAGGTTGGGGAGTAAACTCTTCTATCCTTGGCACCGCACGAAGCCCCGGTTTCAGCATCTCTCGATATATCCCCTCGACGTTAAAACGCCCATTGCGAGGGTTGCTCCGACCAGAGAGCGCATTCTCCACAATCACAAACTGCGAGTACTGTCTCCGAAGCAACTCAACGAGGCGATCGATCTCGATTCTCTCGTTACTCGTACGGACTACATCGATATGTCGACCTACAGCGCGTGCAAAGGCGGGGACGGTAGCAATCGCTAGCAGCACTACCGCACATCGACCAATCGAGCGCTTCACCGAGGATTCCACGGCGCGACCACTTGTATCGCCTATCGCTCGGGCAAATACTCGGGCTACGCCGGTGAGAAGCGCCGCCGATCCTCCGACCGCCAGCATACTCATAAACGGAAGAAACGGATTGAGGTACCAGGGCACCTTTGAAGCAGAGAAAGAGTATAGAGTAACCGGTAGCGCTGCCCATACAAGTAAAAAGCGCAAACCACGGTCCGATTGTAACGTGAGAAGCGCTCCAAGCACTCCAGCGAACAATAAAACGCGCGGTACAGCAGCGCCGCGAATAAAGAGGCTCCAGAGGTAAAACCAGGGGTCTCCCGTATTGTGCCCCTCAAATCCTGAAAAGACACGGGTCAGAACTTCAACGCCGACAAAGATATTGAGCGCCTTCTCTCCAGCGATGCACCACAACGCTCCACAGTAGCCGATAAGTGTGGCTACCGGCAGCAACACGATCCAGAGAAGATTTCGTTCGCGCCGTATCCGTTTGAACAATCCCGTATCGGTCGCTGGACTCGCAAACACCAGCGATACCACCGCACACAACGCCGGCACAAAACCAGCGACGCTTTTAGTAAGTACCGCCAGGCTACAGAGAGCTCCAATAGCGATAGCGTGAGCGCGCTCGCGGTTAGATCCACCACGAGCAACGTCGCCCCTTGTTGCTAGCCGCGCTTCGACCATGCGCCACGTGCCAGAGGCAACGAGTATGGTCAATACCGTCAGGAGCCCATCAAGCACAGCTCTGCGGAATCCATGGTGCGAAATAACCAACTCGGGCATCCCTAGTAGTAGCACACCAGAGAGAAGCGCAAGCCACACGGAGCGGGAGATCCTGCGCATCATGGCGGCTGAGAGTAGCACACTGGCAATCCCCAAGAGCCCATCAAGGAGCCTAAACGATAGGTTGCTCTCTCCAAATACGAGCGGTGCGAGAGATCCAAGCCAGAGCTTCAACGGCGGCTTCTCGAACGTTGGCACGCTACCGTGCATGAGCGGAAAGAGATCTCCGTTGTGCAGGATAGATTGAGTAACCCGAACGTAGATCACCTCATCCGATCGGAGTGAGATCGAGTGCGATCCAAGATTCCACAGAAAAAGCCATGTTGCCGCGGCCGCAAGCGCGAAATAAGCGAGTCGGGATAGGGCAGGGGAGCTAGTCATAGCGCGACCAGCAGAATAGCCTACTTTGACTACTGCAGCGAGTGCGGTTGGAGGGCGTTGCAAGGATCAGGCGCGGACCGCGAACTTTCAAGTTCGCCGCCCCTGCCGTTATTGGAGAACCCAGCGTTATAAGCCTCTTCCAGTTTTCATCGACGGGCCCAACAAGGCGGAGCAGAAGCTCCGCGGTCCGATCCCCGCGCCCCTGCCGCTATTGGACAGCGAGCGATGTTAGTAATTCCAACACGGCGGACTACAAGTCCGCCCTCCATGCGTCGCGGGGCGAGCTCTACTGCGTAAGCCTTCCTCCGATATTTTTGGTGATTTTCACCACGTTCACCCCTACGGCGGGCAAGCGACGTACACAAACAAAACAGCGAGTTAGTCGCTAGATTCGGACTCTAGCCTCACTTGATTCGCTTTTTTCTATCTCCGAATCTCATCTGACTGTATAATCAGCGACTCATACCTTCGTATGCCCTTAGCCCGAGCAATATTTACACATTCACTAAGCACCTTTCGTCTTGCTACAAAGACATGTCTCTCGCTTGCGGCTCTTACCACCACGCTCGTTGCCACCACAAACTCAACACAGGCTCAGCAACTAAAGTTAGGCACAAATCTCACGGCGGTGAACGACTACTCTCCGCAGCTTCCGTTTGTTGATATCTTTAAATCATCTCGCGAATGGTTCACTCAGTGCCAGGTCGGCAACGATCCAGGCTGCACCTCCAACAACTCTTGGGATACTGGAGAGTCGGCGCTGCTCGATCTCGATGCTGCTGGCTGGGTACGCTCACTTCCGAGCCGCTCCGCAGCGCCGGTTTTTACCAGCGCCGCAACGTACTGGGATATCCCAGCGCAGTTCCCGAGCGGCACATACATCGTACTCTACGCAGGCGAGGGGACTATCGAGTACGGGCTAGGCGCTAGCTTCGACGCATCGCGGTCACGACATGGTAGGGATGTAATCTCAGTCGACCCTACACGCGGCGGTATCCTGCTGCGGATAACAAGCACTGACCCAAACAACACGGGCAGCTACATTAAAAATATCCGCGTTGTGGCTGAGACCGACGAAACGCTCGCCTCATCAACTACGTTTGCGCAATCGTTTCTCGATCGCTTGCATCCCTACCAAGCCCTACGATTTATGGATTGGATGCAGACCAACAATTCGGTTGTATCCTCTTGGGGCTCACGAGCTACTCCCTCTGACGCTCGGTACTCAACAGCACGGGGCGTGCCGCTGGAGATTATGGCTCAGCTTGCAAACCTTACGGATAAAGCCCCGTGGTTTACACTACCACATCAGGGTGACAACGGATTTGTTCGCCTATTTGCTGAGACAACAAAAGCATCACTCAAAGCGACTCTTCCCGTGTACGTCGAGTACTCAAATGAAGTCTGGAACGATGTATTCTCGCAGGGGGCTTGGATCCAAGCCCAGGGAGAGGCTGCTTGGCCGGGAGGCACGGCGAGTGGCTTCACCAAGCGAATTAACTTCTACGGTCGTCGTGCTGCTGAGATCTGCGATATCTGGCGCGATGTGTTCTCTGACTCTCCGGGGCGCGTTATCTGTATCACTGCATCGCAAGCTGCCAACAGCTGGACTGCGAGCGAAGCGCTCACCTGCCCGCTCTGGGACCAGGGACCATGCGTTACCCACGGCATCACGGCACTTGCGATCGCGCCGTATATGGGTGACTACATCGGAACAGATCAGCACGTAAACCAGCTTACTCAGTGGACCACTCGTGCTGACAAGGGGCTGGGACCGCTGTTTAGCGAGCTGCAGTCAGGATCGCAACTCTCACAGGGGCCGCCAGGTGGGGCTCTTAACCAGAGCTTTGGTTGGATTACCGAAAACAGTCTCGTCGCGCAGCAACACAGCATCGCGCTGATCGCGTATGAAGGGGGCCAGCACCTGGTTGGAGTTGGTAGCGCCTCAAACAACGCCGCAATCACAACGCTCTTTACCGCTGCTAACCGCGATTCGCAGATGGAGTCGCTCTACAACGACTACCTTAACGGCTGGAACGCTCGCGGTGGTGGGCTCTTTATGCACTTTACTGATATTGGCGCTTACTCTGTATTCGGATCGTGGGGAGCGCTTGAGGAGATAGGCCAGCAATCATCACCTAAATACAAAGCTCTGTGGAGATACGGTCTCGGCACTGAGCCCCCGACAAGCGACCGAACAGGTGGCACACGAGTACGCCTCACCATACATCGCGTGGGCGCTGGCACTGTTACGAGTTCACCCGCTGGAATTCGGTGCGGCTCTACGTGCTCCATGACAGTAGCTCGCGGTGCGCGGGTTGTTCTCACTGCAAAGCCAGCGCGAAACACGCGCTTTAAAGGATGGAGCAGGGGCTGCAGACACTCTCGGCCGCGGTGCAGCGTTGTGATGTCAGCTGCCAAGGACGTGCGTGCGAGGTTTGTGAGGCGCCCGTAAGTAGGGGCTTCTAGTGAATATTGACGATCGACCCTTATTCATAAAAGAATACTTCTATGCCACAACTCTTTCTATTCGGTGACAGCATCACCTGGGGATCCTGGGATATCTCTGGGGGTGGCTGGGCGCAACGGCTACGGAGCGAGATTGATCGCTACCAGGTAGCCCATGCCGACCTGTGGTGCCCAACCTACAACTTGGGGATCCCTGGAGATACGAGTGCTGGAGTGCTGCAACGTATGCGCGCAGAGATCACCGCGCGCCTTGAGCCAAACAGCGACCCACGTGAGCGCCCTATCATCGTTATCGCCATCGGAATAAATGACTCGCGCTCTCATCGTGGGGCAGTTGATGTTTCGCCGGCACAATACAGTGAGAACCTCAGCGCAATCATCTCACTTGCTCGCTCCTTCACTGACGCCGTTGTGGTTATCGGTTTATTTCCGATAGACCAGTCACTCCTTACGCCGGTTAGCTGGGAGCCTACGGTCAGTTATACCCTTGAGCGTGCTGCTGCATTCGATACGATCTGTCGTGAACAGTGCGCCGCTGCGGGGGTCACCTACGTTGACCTCTGGAGTGAGCTTATGCAGAAGCCTGGCGCGAAGCCTCCACGAGAGCTCCTGATTGATGGCCTCCATCCAAACGAGCGTGGACACGAGTTGATCTACCAACGGCTCCGAGAGTGTCTACGCACATCAGGGTATCTGGTTACCGCTTAGATCAAGGTCCCATCCCTGGTACATACTAGATTAAACCCCCCATCCCTGGTACATACTAGATTAAACTCTTATAAATTCAGTAGCTTACCCTGGCGCCGATGCTCTATTTGTAAAGCAAGTGTGTGACAGTCAAAACATCAGCTCAGGACTTAGCTCAGGACTTAGGTCAAGACTGTAGGTCAAATGGCGCGGTAGTAGTACGCCGCAGTTCTTTTGCGGGAAGAGGCGGAAAAGCAACCCCGCACCAGAGCCACTCACCAGAGCCACTTAACTGCCCTTCCTGGGATAATTCAGTCGTTCGCCCTAAACCAAACTTAAGATAGTCTCACCTTCGCACAAATAAAGCGGCAGATTAACTAATCGAGCACTCCCCTCTTTGTGCTCCGAAAACGGTGCGGCGGATACTAGGAGCCCAAACTTTGCTGCGCTCTCAGCCATGTAATTTCGCAATGAGGCGAAGCTGCGGGGCGAGATTTTAAGCGCGGCCTTACATTCAATCGGAATTAGTTCTCTCCCTCGCCAAACAAAGTCAACTTCTGATGGATTCTCGCTCGCCTTTTTCCAACTAGATAATTCAAGGTTCCCCATATTGTAAGGAAGCAGATTTAATAGCACAGCATTTTCCGATATTCCGCCCACCTGTGTTCGTAGAGCAGAGTTGAGAGTATCAAGAGCAGAAAGTTGAGGGAAAGGCATGTTTCGCAAGTCAGCTGCAATTCCAACGTCATAGAGGTAGCGTTTGGGATGGAAAGCTGTTGTTGAGCTAATACCCTTTTGTTCTATCTCATGCACTAAGTGCCAACCCTGTAACAACTCACATACCTTTCGAGCGAGCACATGCGCGTCAGCAACGTGGGTCAACTTGGATGGCGAACCTAGATGATTTGCTATCCCCCTCAGTGCTAGTTGAAATACCTTTCGATCTGCTAGAGCCGTGTTTCTGATGAAGTCATCCTCTTGTGAAAGCAAGATTTGACGACGAACCAATGCGAAATCTCCACCCTCTAAAGCCGTAAGGACAACTTCCGGAAGACCGCCTGTCTTGAGATAGAAATCGTATTGTTTGAGCAACTCCAGGTGCATAGTTGGCGATATCTGCTGCGTATGCTTAAACGCATCCAACTCTTCTAGCAAAACCTCTCGCTTCGCCGCCGATAAAAATTCTCTAAAAGAAAAAGGGTAGACCTTGAGACTCGTGTACCTCCCTACCGGCACTCTAGTGTCCTTTCTAAAGAGCCGAGTCATGCTTGAGCCGCTCAGGATTACAGTAGTCTTCGCCCACCGCTCTTTCATGAAGCGCAGATAAGATCCTAGCAAATCACTCTCCTGCGCCTCATCTATAATTAACAACTGGGGCTCTGAAGGATTTAACAGGTACTGGTCTCGTAGCAGCTTTGTGAATTCGCTGAATGATGAGCTTGTGTCTATCTTCTCACGGAGTACCCGGTCTTCTTCCAGATTCAGAGAAATGACTCCAGAGTGTTGATATCCCCTCGCAACCTCGGATAGAAGCGTAGTCTTTCCGACTTGTCGTGCCCCCTCTAGAAGAATAACGTTTTTGGGGAAGGAGGCTTTGTTAACTATCTCCATCAATTGAATTTGACAACACCTTGTAATCATTGGATTTTAGTTTAACAAAAAAGCAAATGTTCTAGTTTGCAAAATTAATAACATAAAAAAGGTCTTTTTTCTATTAGATGATTTGTACGCACCAGAGCCCCTGAAGGATTTTGAAGCGTTGCGCTCCTGCAAGAAAGATGTAGACAATAGGCACACGTTGTCATAAACTATGCCTTGTAGGAATATGAAGCTGCTCCGGTGGAACGCAGGTAAAAATGAGTTTCTCCGATTGGAGCGGGGCGTATCATTTGAGGAGATTGAGGTGGCTATCGAGCAGGGCAACCTACTCGATATTGTTGCAGATCCGAATCGGGCAAAGTATCAGAATCGGAGAATCTTCGTTGTTAGGCTTCTTGATTACGTTTACTTGGTGCCGTTCGTAGAGGACCAGAGTTCGCTTTTTCTCAAGACAATCATCCCTAGTCGAAAGGCTACGAAGCAGTACCTAGGAGTCGAACATGCCGAAGAAGAGTAAACTCGACAAAGAAGAACAGGAGATCCTCAATTCATTCGAGAGGGGAGAATGGAAATCTACCAACCCGACAACCGCTGAACTACACAAATTTCAGAAGATAGCACGGGCATCGCTTGCAAAGGATAAGCGCATCAACATTCGATTACCCGCCCGGGTGCTAGAGGGGATACAGCTGCGTGCCGCGCAAGAAGGGCTGCCTTACCAGACCCTGATATCAAGCATTCTCTATAAATTTGCCGCGGGGCGCTTGATTGATTCAGCGTATAACGATTCCGTAGAACGAACCTCTAAGCGCGGCCGCTCACGGTAGCGTTATCCCACCAACTAGAGAGCCATGCTTTCAGAAAAGAATAGAGTCCGTGCTGAAAATTTCTGGTTGGCAGAGCTGGGAGCGCAGAACTTTCCTGACGGTATTTACGCGCAATCACATGATTCGCGCGCTCTCTGGAACTTAGCAGATCGAGCCGTTTGCTTTCAGCATGCTAACGGGGTCTTCATTACTCTAGAACAGAAAGACTTCGCGGAATTGACGCAGGCTTTTAAATCGTTCACTGGATCGCCTCTTAATATATTTATTTCAGCTATGACACCCAAGGGGCGTATTGTTGGAAACGGCCCAGCATATGTTGGTTACCTTGATTACCTTCAGGGCTCAGAGCCACTGATTTGCCGGGTAGACCGTGGAGATCCGCAGGTACAGGCGCTAGCACAACAGTATCCAAGCGATTGGGATGTTTTTGGTCTTACCGAGCAGTCGAGCGGGCCCTTTGCGGTAGTCGAAGACGGTCGTGTTCTAGGACTCTCGCACTACGAGATTTGGGGCGGAGTAATTGCCCATATCGGAGTCGTTACCGTCCCGTCAGCCCGAGGGCGCGGAGTGGGTGAATTAGTTGTTCGGCAAGCTGCACAAGACGCCCTTAGAAACGGTCTTCTGCCCCAGTATCGAACGCTTTGGGCCAACACTCCATCCATTCGAATCGCCGAAAAGATAGGCTTCTCTCATTTCGCTACAACAGTTGTCGTTCGATGCGGGGAGGTATAATCCTAAATTCATATATGGACCCGCATGTCAACAGCCCTGGTTCGGCGAGCCCCCCTTTTTTAAGCTGACTATTACCCACATCTAGCGCTTGTTCTACCTAAGATCACAGCGTTTTTTTCTATCTAAAATTTTTGAAGTGTGTCATATGCTTATAAATGGAAGACACAAATAATCGCAAAGAAGCAAGGAAAGTTCACAGAGCCGACGATGGATGGACAAA
>JBIKKR010000235.1:0-3088 GCA_044360225.1 Bdellovibrionota bacterium
AATGTTTATTTTAATCGAATATCTCCGCTAACTTATTTTTTTCAAAAATCACTCGCGCAGGGTTTAACTTTCATTTTGATTCGAACCCGCGGGTTGATAGTGAATGACAGAAGCGCCATTTCCCTCCTCACTTCTGTCATTCGCTAAATTCTTATGCTACTCCTACCAACATGTACGAAGTTTTTCGACACTACAAAGGGAATCACTACCTTCGCTTGGTCTCAGCACTTCATTCTGAAGACTTAGAAAGCTATGAAGTTTATCGTACCCTGTATGACAATCCAAAGAGCCGTGTCTGGGCGCGTCCAACGGAGATGTTTAAGGGCAGCACTGATGATGACAGACCTCGCTTTTCATTAGTCGGAACCGTCATCCGAGCGTTCCCGGAAGATGAGGAAGAGCTAGCTGCATTTGGATACGATACTTGGGGCAAGGACAGAACATTAGGTGCCTTTATAGCCGCAGACCTTTCGGACCCTGACACTAAACGTGGTGAGCGCTGGTTTATGCAGGATGCTGCAAGACAAAAGGTGTCTGTACTGAATGTCCTGCGGCTGGCTCGTGGCGTAGTAGGGATAGCCTCCGTTGCAACGCACCCCGCCCGTCGCGGTCAAGGCTTTGCGTCCCTTCTGCTTAGAGCTGTTATGGAGCTGATTAGGATTGAATATCAAGACACACGTTTCTTATTATTCGCCGAGAAAAGACCTGAAATGTACGAGAGGCATGGCTTTCGGCAAGTTCCTGATAACGATCAACACTTCAAACCAGCGCTTGCCATGGCAACTGGTGACGCGCCACTAACAGCTCTTGAGCAAGAACTTTTGAGAAGGTACTTTTAATGGCATAACATTAGAGTTAACAGAACCCTACACAATTTAACCGCAACTGATTCGTCTTAATAGCCGCTTGCGTGAAAGAAATGGCTTATGCTGAGTAGTTACTAAAACAATTGAAATTCCGAGGGCCTCGGGGTATAAAAACAGAACGAAGTTCACCAAAATATCCGTTTCTTCTGGAATCCTCGGACCATGGCACATTCTCCCCAAACGCAGACACAAAAAAAGGTACTCGATACTTCGGAGCTGTTCTGGCAGTTAGACACTTCGATGAGTCCTGACCTGCCTTCCGCCGAAAGATCAACGAACGAGGAGATGCTTGAGGCGAGCCCTCGTAATCCCGGACACATTTCTAATCCGGATGCTTTCCTGGCTGCCCTGGCCGCAATCGACCGGGCTTATGGAGTACCGCGCGAACTAATAATGGCTAAATCGCACGAAGTGTTGGTCACTTACGCATCTGCGAAAATACTAGAAGCCTTCGATATCATGGACCTGCTGCTCACTGCCGCTCCGCTCCAACCTGGAGATTCCAGACGGAGCGTGGATACATCGCGCTGCCCCGATCTGAAAGCGCACCAAGAACTGATGGGCCATTGGGGTAGTCAATCAGATCCGCTAGAGCTTCTTGAAAATTTAGTGATGGATATTAAGCCTCATCCTGTCAGTACCACCTCAACCGTGGATGAAATGTTGAGCCAGTTAAAACGCTTCCAAAACTTCTATTTGCCCCTTTTGAATGCGGCAATGGAGTATCGTGCTTCTTATTTTCCGTGGGCCATGCACACGAATGAATCCGCCACTGAAAGGAGCTTTTGGGCGCTGAAGTACAAAGATTTAAGGGGGGAGGTCCCCCGCCTGAAAGAAGAGCTTGAGCGGGGCGTAACACAACTTAATCTCACGTCTCCATTCGCGACCGCAGAGCTCGTGCAGACAGTGCAAAAGTTCAACGAAACCCGGCCCAGTTCCACCGAGCAGCAGGGCGGATCCGGACCAACCGCAGGGTCAGCGCGTCGCAGTACTAAACACGATAGGGCTAGAGACGACCTGCTGGATTACTTACACAGCATACAAGATCTTATCGATAGAGACATTGCAGAGGCTCCGCATCTTCTCACCGATCGGGACAACACCCCCGAACACCTAATGCGGAAGATCGCTCAAGCAGTGACCCTCTTCCACGGTTTGTCTTGCGGCGATTTGCTCCCTTCAACTGAAGATGGTCAGTGGGTTGATTCCATACTTCGAAGAGGCGTGCTGAGCGTTTCTCCTACAAACGCACCAGGGGAACCTGTAAGGAGTCGCTATGTACGATGGCCGATTGCGGAAAGAATCGCCGGCTGGATGGGGTATGAAAGAGGAAGGGCGCAGGCGGCGTACCTCATCAAAAAGGCTCTTTGGGAACCCGAAGTTTTGGAGGACAACTACTTAGTGATCGGGGAGCGTGAGGTTTTGTGTAGTAAAGACAAATTCGACAATACGGATAGTTTTCTTAAAGAGTGGTTTCAACTTTACCCTGGACAGTCCGTCCGACCCTTGTACCATGAATCCCCTTGGGGCTGCAGCGTCATGATTGTGATAGATACTAAAATTGGTCCAGGAATGCTTATTTTGGAACCGAATCCGGGATGGGACGATTTAGAGCGCACCAATACCGTGTAACCGTGTGCAAGGAGCGCTCGCTTTTCGCCATCGCTTTTTTCACTTACTTTTTGCCCTCACCTTTTGTCCCATCGACCGAGCGCACTTTTAACAAGTATTATCAGCCGATTGAACCATTTTTGACTCTAATTCAACCACTAGATACGTCGACTAACCTTTATTTTAAAACATGACGTAATGTGACACGAGGAGAATAAAAGAACATAACTGTGGTATATATTTTTTCTCCTAGATTCAGTAGTTAAGGAGGATGAAAATGGTGTAGGTGCTCAAAAGCACAGAGTTGTTTTAACTTGTCGGAGGCTGAAACCCTGGCACCGCCAATTCAAAAGACGCAGTGGTTTGGTTAGATGCGCTATTTTCAGACCGGTAATTGCTGAATTTAGGATAATAGTTAACTAAATCCGGCCGCCAGAATTCTTTTAACGTTCTGAATATATCGCTTTTAGTGTTTGAGTTGAGTAGTGGAGTATGTACTCTGCTGTTTCCACCGTCTCGGGCCGAAGATCGACATAGCAACGTCCCATTTGCTACCAGCTTCAGCCGTGTTGCTGAATATCCATCGGCGCCACATACCGCTTAAGCAACTT
>JBIKKR010000198.1:0-4340 GCA_044360225.1 Bdellovibrionota bacterium
AGTTGTGCACAAAGAATGGCTCTATTCCCTCAAAGAGATCTCGTACCTTTTTTAGCCCTCCTCCAGTATCGAGCAGAGAAACCTCGCGTGAGTAGTGCACCTTCAGCCCGAAATCGGCGTGGCGTGACATGTAATCGGTTATCTGTTCCGGGAAGTGGTGCAGGTTAATCACAACTTCATCGACTGCGGCAGCCTTTAAGCGCGTGATTACATGCTCAAGGATCGTGCGCGAACCTGGGTGAGGACCAAGCGGCATGAGGCATTTGGGAGTGTTGTGTGTGAGCCGGCCGAGTCGTGAGCCTATGCCTGCTGCGAAGATCATCGCTTTCATAGCTGAGATAAGCATACGGCAATGGTGTCTTGTGGGGTAGTGGCTAAGGCGCGCATATAGGGCAAAATCGGGCTTACAATAGTTTTTACTTGGTTTGCTGAGGCACCTCTACTCAAACCACCAGATAATTGTATAGCGGCCGCTAGTCTAATCTATGATACACTGCCGCGGTGGTCGGTTCTCGAGGGGAGAGTTATGCGTGATCTTTTGTCGTGGAATGGATGGAGCGATAGCGAGATTCAGGAGCTTGTTGATTTCGGGCTCTATGTGAAGGCTAATCGTACGTACTACAACGGAGCTATGTTGGGCCGCAGCATAGCGATGCTTTTTCAAAAAACGTCTACTCGCACGCGGGTCTCTTTTGAGGCGGCGATGACCGAGATGAGTGGTCACGCTATCTACATCGATTGGATGACCTCGAACTTTGAATTGACGGAGATTCCTCTTGAGAGTCGCTACCTGTCGCGAAACGTCTCTCTTATCGTCGCCAGGATGAAGAAGCACGAGGATCTGGTGGCCATCGCACAAGGGTCAGAGATGCCGGTAGTAAACGGGTGCTGTAATCTCTTCCACCCGTGCCAGAGCCTGGCAGATATGATGACGATCGCGCTCGATGCCGGAACGCTCAAGAACAAAACCTTATGCTATGTTGGGGTGCACAACAACGTAGTGAACTCGCTCATCGAGGCTACGGCGGCGTTGGGTGTGCACTTGGTGCTTGTGACGCCGCTCGTGAATGATGGCGCGTATATCGACGAAGTAGTAGCGCGAGGGCTGAAGCGTAAAACCCTATCGTGGGACAAAGATGTTAGACATGCCGTACATAACTCAGACTACGTCTACACCGATACGTGGGTGGATATGGAGTTCTTTAACGATCCTGCGTTTGCGAACCAGAAAGAGGAGCGACTAGAGCTCATGTTGCCGTACCAGCTCAACCACGAGCTGCTCAAGGGCTCAAAGGCCAAGGTGATGCATGATATGCCGATCCATCCTGGTTATGAGATCTCTCGCGAGTTAGTGGATGATCCGCGCTCGATTATCTTCAACCAAGCCGAAAACCGCCTCGATGCGCAGAAGGCAGTGATCATCTCACTTCTCTCGCGTCGCACGGCGTGATTAGACTACGGAGCCTCTGGCCTGCCAGATTGGAATTATCAATAGCGGCAGGTGCAGCGGACTAAAAAGCCCGCGCTCGGGAAGGGGACAGTTTTTAGTGTAGCCGGGCCTCGGAGCCTCTGCCCTGCCTATTGCCTACGCCCCCGCCAACGCGCCACAGGAGGCTGCAATATCATTTCCTCCAGAGTACCGCCGAGCGACCGGCTGCTTTAGGTGGGCTGCAAGAGCATCTCGAAAGGCCTTGAGCTCCTGAGCGCTCGGCGGTGAGTAGCGGCCGCTGGTGTCGTTGACATCAATGAGATCAAGCCGTACTGGAGTGTCACCGATCAGAGCTGCAAGCTCGCGTGCATCGTCCTCGCTTACGTTCTCTCCGCTGATACAGACGTACGAGAGGTTGATTCTATCGTTGCGAGCCAGGGCATGTCTGCGAGCCGCTGCCATCACTCGAGCAACGGGAGTTCGTGCTGCAACTGGCACCAGCCGCGCACGTTTTTCATCAGTTGCAGCTCCAAGGCTGATCGATAGCCTAAAGGGAAGTTTACGATCGGTAAAACTCTCTATCTCAGCGACTAATCCAACGGTGCTTATGGTAATCGCCTTGCCGCTTATCGCGTTCTCAAGTGGCTGGCGCATCCAATCCGCGGCGATAAGCACATTCTCAAAATTAAGGAACGGCTCACCCATGCCCATAAACACAGCGCCAGTGACGCGACGTCCTTGAGCGGTGACGATACGACGGGCTTGGGAAACTTGATCGAGGATCTCCCATGACGCCAGATTTCGCCGCATCGTCATCCGCGTTGTAGCGCAGAAGGTGCACCCCATAACACAGCCAACCTGGGACGAGATGCAGAGGCTGACTGCGCCTGGCTTATGGAGCGGAATGAGCACGGTCTCAATCTTCATTCCGTCGTGAGTCTCAAAGAGCAGCTTTTGAAAGCCATCGGTCGATGAGGTCACGTGCGTAACGAGGCGGAGCGAATCGAGGTCTGTAACGTAGCCACTAAACCGCTTGGCTACGTGCGCATTAATCATAATCTCGCTTGCGCGACGCTCTCCGCGCCCAATAACTGCGCTAGCCCACCGCCTTGCTTTGTCCCGAGAGAGACCGACCTCTTGAGCCCAGGTATACCACGCAGTCGGCGTCATCGAGCGTGGATCGATGCGCGAAAGGGAGTGGAAACCGCCCTCGGAGGCTGGTAGGTTTGAGTCCTGCAGGATTGCGAGTGCCATAGCGTGCGAACTATAGCACTGTGTTTACTGCTAGGTCATGTGCAGCGCTAAAAAAGATATATGAGTTCTCAGATAGTTATACGAAAAGTTGTGGTTCACTGCGGTGATCAGCACGCCTCAGGGACGATATCAGTCTATGCATTTAGCCCAAAAGAGCGCAGAACGCGAGCGCTCAAGACTGCACTCATCTGTTTTGGGGTATTCGTTGTAGCCGCGTGTATTCCCGGAGCGCACATCATTGCAGCACCGCTGGTTCTCCTACTTTCGCCGTGGCTTATCTATCGAGCGTGGCGAGTCCCTAGCGAGATCGCCGAAATAGATGCTCGATGTGCCCGCTGCCAAGGTGAGCTGACACGGCTTGTGAGCCGTGAGCAGTATCCATCCTATGAGCGGTGTTTAGCGTGTCAGCGTGAGAACAGGATTGTTGTCGCCGAATAGCTTACTTCGAGCACGAGCCCTTGATAGCGCAGCTAAGCGCAATTAAGGTCGGTGCCCACAGACCGACGAAGATACCCCAACGCTCAGCATGAGCATCAGCGAGAGCCGAGCGCACTGCTACATCAGCGATCGCTTCAAATTGCGACCCCGCTATATTCGGCGATATGCACCAGAGCGCTATCGAAAGCGGGATAGAGATAAGCCCAAGGGCGAGACATGTTTTTGAAAGGTCCATAGACGACTCCAGTTAATAGCCAGTGCTAGCTTATGGTCGCATCACAGCCACGCCCATAACGCTGATCTATCTCATGTGCGAGTGTCTGCCAACCCACTATCGTCGCTTCATCAACACGGGTAGCGATGAACGCTATGCGTTTACACCTTACATGGAGGAGCTATGTTTAGAAGTGAGTACCCATTTCGACGGGGTAAATTGTTCGGAGAAGATTTACTGCCGATTCCGCGGAGCTTTCAGCGAGCGATCGACAGTATGTTGCAAGATGTATGGGAGCCAGCGCCTATGCTGTCGGCTGTCGCTGCCTTTTCGCCGCAGATCGATGTCGATGAAGACGAGAAGCAGGTCAAGGTGATAGCCGAGTTGCCGGGCTTAACGGAGAGTGATGTGGAGATCGTGTATGAGCCGGGCCAGCTCATCTTGCGCGGCGAGAAGCGCGAAGAGGAGAAGCGCGAGTATCCGCGTGGTCGCGGCCGTTACGAAGAGCGTCGTTATGGAGCCTTTGAGCGCCGGATTCCGCTCCGTGCTGAGATTGAGGAAGCACAGATCCAGGCTAACTTTGATAGAGGCGTCTTGACGATATGCCTCCCAAAGTCTGCAGAGGCCAGGGCCCAGGCGCGCAAGATTCCGATTAAGCTCGGAGCCTCAAGCCCTCAACTGGAGCAGGGAGCGCGTAGTCGTCAGCAACAGGCAGGCGAGGGGGCAGCTGCGCACTAGGCATGCGAGAAAGCCGATTGGCAGCTCGGTAGTGGCCTTTTTGGCTCGTATACTACTGGGCTGCCTCGCGCTGCCAGCAGGGCAACGCAGTTATCCTGTTATCTGCTGGAAAGAGTTGGCATTTCCGATAGGGATACAATTCCGCGGCCAAGCGCTGTCACAATCATTGTAAACATCTAGTTCCGTGCATTTGTGGCCTCATCCAAGAGGATGAGAACTGCGCTGCCTCGCACTGCCAGGGCGCCGCGATTCTCGTCTATTTTAATT
>JBIKKR010000159.1:0-6886 GCA_044360225.1 Bdellovibrionota bacterium
CCACAAATGCGCGGGAATAGCTGTTTTTATTGAGTTTTACAGCGCTGGCCCGCGCATTTGTATCCTGATCGAAACTTCCAGCAGTTTCGAGTAGATAGCAGGAGAATTGCGATGCCCTGCAAAGCTCTTGCTGTAAATCACCATACGGTATCGTTTGATTCTCATCCGCGAGTGAATAGAGCACAAAAAAACCCAAGCACCGTAATGGTGCTTGGGCCGCGAACGACTATGGTCAGGGTAAACGCACGTGGTCCTGATATCGAACCGTAGTTAGTAGCAGGGCCACAAGCACCGGCTATCCTTCATTGTATCAACAATAAAGCACCGGTCGTAGTCGGTTACCCAAACTACATTTTTACACTGAAGCTTTGTGGTTCGGTTTCTTTGTGCCGAACCACGTAAGCGGCTCTCACAGCGTTCGTGTAAAGACACCGTACCACCAGTAGCATTAAGCGGGCATGATCGACGTTAGTTGCCAGTCTCGGTTTATTGCAGGTGTTTATTGCAATTTGCCAGCCGCTGCATACACGCGCGCTGGCGGGGTGCGGAGGTTCCACACCAGCCCGAACCACGAAAGTACTTTCAGGATGTAGTGCGATATATCGATCTCCCACCAGTAGAACCCTTGGCGCTCCGACCCTGGATAGTAGTGGTGGTTGTTATGCCAGCCCTCGCCAAGGGTTATGAGAGCGAGTAGCCAGTGGTTCTTACTGTGATCGGTTGATGGAAAGCGACGCTTGCCGATAAGGTGTGTGAACGAGTTGATACAGAATGTGCCGTGGTACAGTAGTACCGTGCTGATAAAGAATCCCCACACGAGCATCTGCCATCCATTTGTTCCCAGCGCCGGATAAGCACTCTCGAGCCATACGCCGAGGAAGAAGCAGGCTACTGCAAGAATAATCGGTGGCACGACGTTAAAGCGCTCAAGGAGCCTCAGCTCAGGGAATTTGAGAAGATCCTTCACAAGCTCAAGGCGTGGCTCGATAAACTGCGAACTCAAGACCCAGCCCACGTGAGCAAAGTAAATCCCGGATATAATCGGTGAGTGGATATCCTCGGGTGTATCTGAGTGGCGGTGATGGTGGCGGTGATGCGATGCCCACCAGATCGGACCTTTCTGTGCAGCGGTTGTACCGAGTAGCGCCAAACAGAACTGGAATGCACGACTGGTCTCGTACGAGCGGTGAGAAAAATATCGGTGGTAGACGCCTGTGATGGCGAACATACGGATGACGTAGAGAGCAAAGCACACTGCCACTGCGATCCAGCTTACTCCCACCCAGAGGGCTGATATGCAGGCGATGTGAACCGCCCAGAACACGCCCTGCTTGAAGAGGTTTATCCAGTTAAAGTCGTCTTTTACAATGACATCGCCGTGGTACATGATCGCCTTTTATGCTTAATACATATCGCACAAGTATGGTGCCATGTTCACGATCCCTGAACAAGAAGCGGCGGTATAAAATGTGGACACGAGAAGGTAGTTGATCAGTAAATTCAACTATATTGGCAATGATGCAGGGAGGCGATGGTGCAGGGAGGCAATCGCGCAGGGAGCAAGGTGGAAATGCCTTACACGGCATCTTGGCCCTGGCACTTTAGCAACATACTGATGTACTGCTCTGCGCTTGGCCATGACCTGAATCTTTCAGGCCAGCAATTTCCTCTGCCAGAGCCCCTTTAGCATGATGAGGCCTTATTGGGCCCCACCAGTTGCAGCGCCAGTAGTGCGACAGAGATCCTTAGGCCACATCTTGTGTTTGGATCCGCTGAGCGCGCATCCAGAGGCTCTCGATGTCATACATGGAACGCACAGGTTCGTAGAATATATGAACCACTACATCGCCGCAGTCCACAAGAACCCACTGACCGTCCTCATAGCCTTCAACTGACATCGGCTTAACACCGGATCGGCACAGCTCTTCAATTACTCGGTTTGTAATACCCTGTACCTGGCGGTCTGAACGACCTGATACGACAACGAAGTAGTCCGCAATATCCGAAATTGAGTGAACGTCGAGGATCATAGTTTCCTGTCCCTTCACTTCCTCACAGGCCCTCACGATTCGCTTGACTGTGGTTAGCGAACCAGCGTCTTCCTTTACAACCAATGCGAGGTTATCTTTCATAGCGTGCGGCATCCTCCGTATTCTCTACTCGTGTTAGGTACTGCTATTGCAAATGAACAAGCGAACATACAAATCGATAGGTGTGCAGGTAATCCTCGAGTAGCTACCATGGTCACGCCAAACATGGATGCAGTGTTGCTCGACACGCGGAGGACTAACGAGAGGAGTGAGAGGCTCAGAGCCACCTGCAGCCAGTAAGGGGTGGCGAAAAACGCGATTAGCAAATTGTAGGAACTAGTACTTATGAGTTTGCTCCTCAATCGTAAGCCAGCTATATCGCAGGCTCTTATTACGATGATCATACCACGAATAAGGTCTCGATGACAATTGGGTTCCGAAAAACTGCAATAATACCGATGGGTTTGCCGCTAAAATCGGGCGAGGACCTACAGGCCTAGTCTGGGCAGTTTGAGTAGCATTGGCAGACCGTCTACACTAGCGGACGTTATGAGATACTCAATCACAACCCTCTGCTCCATCTTGACCCTTGCCGTAGTTGCAGTCGGCTGCGCCGATAGCGCTGATGACAACTCGACGAATCTTCGCTTTCTCAACGCGGTAGTTGGCGTTGGTGATGTTGATATGTTGGTCGATTCCGACCAGTACCTTGAGAATATCTCGTACCTAGAGAGTACCGCGTATCTTGAGTTCGACACGGATCCGCATGTACTGCAAATTACACCTTCGAACTCCCTTACGCCGATCGACGCCGAGCGCGTGTCGTTGCAGGATGACGTCGACTACACATACATCGCGTGTGGTAACTCAAGCGATCCCGAAGCGATACTTCTTGAAGATGATAACGAACCGGCCGGCGATGAGAGTTTTAGAGCTCGTGTGATCAATGTGTTTAAGGGGGTGCGGGGCTTCGATGTGTATATCACCGCCAGCGCTGATGAGATCGACTCGTTGCTCCCAACTGCGGAGCTGCTTGGGTTCAAAGCTGCGACAAAATACACTGCCGGTCGTTCGGGTGTCTATGACATAGTGGTTCGCAACAGCTCAACCAAGAAGATTGAGGCTATTGTGAGAGGCCAGGAGTTTGCGGCTGAGAGCGTCTACTCAGTTATCCTTGTTGCTGATACGCGGCAGCCTTCTCAGGTCAACGTCCTGGTGCTAACGGATCACGAGGCTGATTCGTAGAGCGTAACTCATTATCCTCAAAAAGTTGTTAAGGCGGATGGAAATGGCGCAGGTGCTCTTTTTAGGATTATAATCCCACATTCAGCGATAAGAGCACCGAACGGGATGCCAAGAGCGCGAGTGGGCTATAGACAAGATGTTCGGTGTCTGACACTTCTGGCGACTGCGGATAAACAACTGAATGTACACGGGTTAAATCTAGTATGTACCAGGAGGAGACACCAGGAGGAGACCAGCCTTGGGGAGCCTTGCCAACGCCCAGAAAATATATTGACATTTTCAGTAGCCAACGGCAGAATTGCTAACATATGTATATTACTAGGGAAATAGCTGCCAAGCTAACGCGTCTTAGCTGCCAGTACCCTGCCTTGGTATTAACCGGGGCTAGGCAGGTTGGAAAGACTACGCTGCTACGAGAGCTATTTCCTGACCATGGCTTTGTATCTCTTGATCTTCCCAGCTTGGCTGAACAGGCCGAAAATGAACCACAGGCGTTCTTGCAGTCGAACCCTGCTCCACTGGTCATCGATGAAGTTCAGTACGCCCCGGGACTTTTCCGTCACCTTAAATCAAGAATCGACCAAGACCGCCATTGCATGGGGCAGTTCATCCTCACCGGTTCGCAGAAGTTTACGCTCATGCAGGAGGTGTCGGACAGCCTAGCGGGAAGAGCCGCTATTCTTAATCTCGAGAATCTTTCTTCATCTGAGCTGAAGCTGACGACGCACGATTCGTGGTTGGATATCCTGTCGCGAGGGTTTTATCCAGAGTTGTGGCGCCAACCGGACATGGATCGCCATGCCTTTTATGCTTCGTACCTGGCATCCTATCTTGAGCGAGATGTTCGACAGATTCTTAATGTGCATAGCTTGAGAGATTTTGAAAGATTTATCCGCGCTTGCGCTACTCGTTCGGCTCAACTTCTCAATATGTCCGATCTAGCGCGTGATGTAGGGATTAAGCCGCAAACTGCGCGAGATTGGCTCAGTGTATTAGAGGCATCAAATCAGGTCAGCCTGCTTGAGCCCTATTTCGAAAATATCGGCAAGCGCATGGTCAAATCTCCCAAGCTATATCTTAATGACCCAGGGATGCTCTGTTTTCTGCTTGGATTTGATCAGAAATCTCTTCCGTCCACACCACTTGTCGGAGCTATCTGGGAGACCTTTGTGTACGCTGAGTTTCGCAAGAAAATCGCGAATAGCAGTAACAACATGACCTTGTGGTTTTATCGCGATGCTCAGGCCAGAGAGATCGACTTCTTGACAGTTGCATCGGGAAAGATCGATCTGTTTGAATGCAAATGGACCGAATCGCCAGATTCTAGGTGGATTGATAATCTGAACGAAACAGCAGCAGTCCTAGCACGCAGTCGAATTCAACAGTTGGGAGATCGGTCCATGCTCTGTAAAATACCGACTCCGGTCGAGAGAAATGGAGTGCGTTGTCTACATCCCGCAGAATATTTCAGGGGGCGAGATAACTAACTAAAGAGTTATGAGCATGAGAAGTGCGATTCAGATGAACTGTGAAATGCCCCTTTACCCCAGAGATGCGATTGTAGCAGAGTTCATTGAATTTGATTGCAGAGCTCTTGATCGCCTCGCGAGGTCGCCATAGTTTGTCGATATGAACGGTGTATCGTTTCGTAATAGCACGATTGTATTCGCCACAAATCACCATGAGTCGATCGCCGCGCGCGATCCTTTTCTACGAGTGCTTAACTCACGTATCGAGGAGTTGGTGATTGATTCAGACAAGCTGGGGACCTTCTCTGGGGAGATTGAACGTCGCGGAACCATGCTTGATGCCCTTCGCGGCAAGATAAAGCTGGCTCGTAAGAAAACATCGGAGCGCTTGGTGCTTGTGAGTGAAGGCAGCTTTGGTAGCGCTGATGGGTTCGGTTTTGTAGCTCGCGGAATAGAGATGTTGATGCTGCACGATGCGAATACTGGAATTGAGGTTATCGAGCAGTATGTTTCATGGGATACCAACTACGCGACAGCGACGCTCTCTACGTTAGAGGATCTTGAAAACTTCCTTCAGAGGGTTCAGTTTGGAACGCACGCCATCGTTGTATATCCCGAAGGTAACCTCCGGGCGACAACTGTTCGTAAGGGTATATGTACGGCAGATGAAGCTCAACGCGCCCTTAGTGAGGCGCGTGCGGCATCTGCAACGGGAAAAGTTGTTGTCCTGAGCGATATGCGCGCGCATTGCAATCCAACGCGAATGAAGGTTATCGGCATCTGCTGCTCGCTTCTTGCCGATCGATTAGCTACCCAGTGTCCGCAGTGTGCCAGCGGTGGCTTCGGTATCGTTGGCACTGTCCCAGGTTTGCCTTGCCAAGCGTGCGGTGCCCCTACGCAGCGCTCGAAATGCGAGCAGCACGGGTGCGTTCGCTGTGGTGCACGCGTTGAGAAGCCCAGAAGTGATGGAGTGGCCTACGCAGATCCGAGCGAGTGTGAATTGTGTAATCCTTGAGGGTGTGAGGCTCACTGCCCTTGGGCCTCGCAATTCTCGTCCATTTTAAAAGGCCACAAATGCGCGGGAATAGCTGTTTTTATTGAGTTTTACAGCGCTGGCCCGCGCATTTGTATCCTGATCAAAACTTCCAGCAGTTTCGAGTAGATAGCGGGAGAATTGCGATGCCCTGCTCACTGCCCTTGGGCAAGCGAGTACCCGGCAACGCCGTTGTATCTCATCAACATCTCTGTCGAGCAGATTCTGATTTTCTCAGATACCGTAACAGCTATGCCGAGTAAGCTCTGCTCCGTTGCTAATGCTCCATCACTTGTCTCGATGCGTACACGATACTGGTTGACGCACTCAGTGAGTACCGACCCCGATGGCCACACCTGCGTTCCTCGGTTGCTGATAAGGGTAAGTTTGCACGTCGATGGAAGGAGCGGCTGAATAGTTTCTGCCACGACGTCTGGTAGTTTATTGCTCTCCACAAAGAGATCGATCCCGACGACCTGTGCATCCCGGACCGGTGTTTCACGCATAGTATTCGTGATAGGCAGCGATGTGTGTGATTGATACGCACCGTTCTGTCCAGACACCGGAGATTGAGATGGTTTCGCACCTAAATTGTCGATAATGGCACGGGTGAATTCATCGAGTGTGCTCGTGTGAGTCTCTGGAGATCCAAAATCAGCCGTGTGTACACCAGATTCTAGTGTGTAGAGCAGCGCATTCTCGATGAGCGCTGCTGTTCCGTGAAGCTGCAAGTGCCGAAGCATCATCAGGCCACTCATAAGCAGCGCGGTAGGATTCGCGATTCCCGCACCTGCGATATCGGGTGCGGTACCGTGCACGGCCTCAAAGATAGATACAAAATCACCCACATTTGCTGAGGGAGCAAACCCTAAGCCACCGACCAGCCCTGCGCACAGGTCGCTCATAATATCGCCTTGCAAGTTTGGCAGGACTATGACCTGAAATTGATCGGGACGCCTTACGAGCTTCATCGCTAAATCATCAACAATGATGTCGTTCGCGGTAATCTCTGGGTAATCCTTAGCCACTTCATAGAACACCTCCAGGAACAACCCATCGGTGAGCTTCATGATATTTGCTTTGTGTCCGCACGTGATCCTCGACAGACC
>JBIKKR010000096.1:0-11225 GCA_044360225.1 Bdellovibrionota bacterium
TCCGGAGAGCAGGCTTTCTTTATCTATGAAACGTACGGTTTTCCGCTTGAACTCACCCTCGATGAGCTTAAGGTAAGTGAGGATCACGCCAAAGTCATCACCAAGGAATTCGGCGATGCCGAGAAGCGTCATCGTGAGCTCTCCCGCGCAGGCGCCGAGCAGAAGTTCAAAGGTGGTCTCGCCGATCAGTCCCGCGAGACAACCAAGCTTCACACTGCACACCACCTGCTGTTGGCGTCGCTGCAAAAGCTTGTTGATCCCAACATTCGTCAGAAGGGAAGCAACATCACCGCAGAGCGTATGCGTATGGACTTCAATATCGATCGCAAGCTTACGCAGGAAGAGGTTGCGAAGGTTGAAGCGCTCGTCAACGAGCAGATCGGCCTTAATGTTCCCGTCACACGAGTTGAAATGCCGCGCGAAGAGGCTGAGGCGCTTGGAGCGCAGATGGAGTTCGGTGCCAAGTACCCAGATCTTGTAAGCGTTTATTTTATCGGCGACCAGAAGAGTTGGTTTTCGGCTGAATTCTGTGGTGGCCCACACGCGGCGACAACAGGAGAGCTCGGCGAAGGCGGCAAGACATTTAAGATCCAGAAGCAGGAGAATGTCGGCGCCGGTTTGAAGCGCATTAAAGCAGCGCTGGTATAGCACTGTATTTGGGAGCATCGCTATGACCCCTCGGAAGCGAGCTGAGTTGCTTGCAACTCTAGCAGAACTGTATCCTGAGCCGCGGTCTGAGCTTAATTTTGCCGATGACTTTGAGCTGATTGTAGCGGTCATGCTTTCGGCGCAGTGCACAGACGCAAAGGTGAACCAGGTCACCCCTACCCTGTTCAAGAGATACCCCAATGCGCTCCAACTATCGAAGGCGAAACTATCCGATGTCGAAGCTATTATTCGCCCGATTAATTACTTTAAAACCAAGTCCAAGAACATAATTGCAACGAGCGCTATCCTACAGACACAGTACAACGGCACGCTCCCGCGAACTCACGATGAATTAACAGCACTGCCGGGTGTTGGAAGAAAAACAGCTAACGTTGTTCTTGGTGAGACCGGCGCTGCGCCAGCGCTCCCTGTGGACACACATGTATTCCGTGTAGCGCACAGGCTTGGTCTCTCTCAAGGCAAGAACCCAGAAGCCGTCGAACGGGACTTAATGAAGCAGTTTCCATCATCGGAGTGGCGTTCCCTACACCACCGGCTGATCTTTCACGGCCGGCGCGTATGCAAAGCACGCAACCCGGCGTGCGATGCGTGTGCGCTACGCCGGTTGTGTCCAAGCAAGGTGGGGCTTGGCTGATTCTGATATGGTAACTACTCACCGGATTTTAAGATCGTCGCTGCAATTTCGTCGCTAAATGAGCTGATTTTTACGGATCTTTTTTCTTGCCACCCCCTAGTCGGGGGTGCCCTTTTTGGTGAGTAGTTATTATCTCCACCCCGCTTTGCTCCGCAAAGCCGCCCCTTAATAGGGGCTACCGTTATTGCGGCAGCATTTGCTGAGTAGTTACCTAATATGAATATCGGCCAGTATCGCGACACGTGGATTGGCTCTCCAGCCAAACCCTTCTATTGCTTTCTAAACAGTTAGGTCGTAGTTTTTAAGTCATCTGAACCGGCCACTTTTTACGGTAAACGCTATGCCAACTCTCTTTGATTCCATCACGATAGGTGACCTGACACTTAAGAATCGGGTTATCATGGCTCCACTCACCCGCATGCGCAGTAAACAGCCGGGCAACATACCTCAAGCTCTCAATGCCACCTACTATGCCCAACGCGCATCCGCAGGACTGATTATCTCCGAAGCGACTCAAGTTTCACAGCAGGGCCAAGGCTACCCAGCTACCCCAGGGATTCACTCAGATGAGCAAGTTGCTGGGTGGCGTTTAGTAACTGACGCGGTTCACAAGGTCGAAGGCGCGATATTTCTTCAACTCTGGCACGTGGGTCGCATCTCCCATCGATCACATCAACCAAACGGCGAGCTACCGGTGGCACCCTCTGCTATTCAGCCGAGCGGCGGTACGTTTTCAGCCGACTGGAAGCCTGTCGGATTTGAGACTCCGCGAGCCCTTGAGACTTCTGAGATCGCTGGCATCGTAGCAGACTTTCGTCGCGGCGCTGAGAACGCCAAGAAGGCCGGCTTTGACGGCGTTGAGGTTCACGGAGCAAACGGCTACCTGCTCGATCAGTTCCTCCAAGATGGATCAAATAAACGCACCGACCAATATGGTGGCTCGATAGAAAACAGAGCCAGGCTGCTGCTTGAGATAGTTGACCAGGCGATAGACGTGTGCGGCGCTGGTCGCGTGGGCGTGCGACTCTCCCCGTACGGGACATTTAACGACATGAGCGATTCAGATCCGGTTACGCTGTTTACCTATGTCCTCAAGCAGTTAAGCGCTCGCGGAATTGCGTACGCACACATCATAGAACCACGCTCAAGTCTAGCTGGCGGACAGGATGGGACCGTGCAAAGTGCCCCTGAAACACGCTCACTCTTCCGAAATGTGTTTAAGGGAACGGTGATCTCTGCCGGTGGATACGCCCGAGATGAGGCTATTAAGGCCGTTCAAGACGGAGTAGTCGACGCAGTTGCATTCGGACGGCTCTTCATCTCGAATCCAGATCTTCCTCGCAGGCTCCAGGAAAACGCTGACCTCAACTCGTACGATCGCTCGACGTTTTACGGTGGCGGCGAGAAGGGTTACACCGATTACCCTACACTGTAGGCAGGAATGCTAGCCCGTGTCGCGTATACGTGCGCTGCACTTTTTGCAATCGCTTGGGCGATCAGCGATCTCTTTTTTTCCTTAGAGCATTCGTGGATTCTCTTCCTCTATCGGGCTCTCGCTCCGATATCGACAGTTGCGCTCGCGCTACTCTTTACTCTCTCAATTGTAGTCAGGGTCGCACGAGGGAAGCGAATAACTATCCGAAGCAACGCACGCTGGCTCTTTGCTATCATCGTCGCCGCGGCTCCTAGTGTACGCTCGTTTGAGTTTATCCCAACATTTACCGTTAGGCCGCCGCTTGAAGCACCCACGCTCAAGGTCTTGAGCCTCAACGCCCTTGGCTTTCGCGATCTCTCATCAGCGATAATCGCTCAGATCGAGCGATATACCCCTGATGTCGTAACAATCCAGGAGGTCAATCCTACTCTAGCAACTGCGCTGGAGTCACATTTTGCAGCACAGTATACGTGTAAGATTCTCAAACCTGCTGTCGGCTCGTGGGGTATGGGCACTATCGCCAAGAATCCATGCTCAGAGATCCCGATACAGCCAGAGGGGAGCTGGGTAGGCCCGCCAATCATTATCGAGACAACAACCTCAATCGGTAGCCCTGTCATCGTTGCGAATATTCATGCTGTCCATCCTCATGGCGGTGTTGTAGATCCGTATCCGGCTATGGCAAACCGCTCTGACCTCAGTGTGTGGAAGAGGCTCTCTCATCCGATTCGAGACCGAGAGGCTTCGATCGGATTCTTGCTCGACACTATCGGCGAGACCACCGGGAGAAATCTAATTATCTCCGGCGACCTTAATGCTTCGATGCGCAACGGTGTGTACAAAACGATCAGAAACCGTGGGTACAACGACACCTGGCTCGATCAACACTCGGTGCTTACTGGCGGCACGTGGCCTGCTCCTGAGTTCTTGGGATCCGCTGGCCTCGGCTGGTTATTACGGATAGACTTTATGTTTCGCTCCGATACGCTCCTGCCGATCGATGTAGAGCTCTTACCCGATTCTATCGGATCCGACCACCGCGGCTTATTCGCACGGTTTGCCTTGTTGCAGTAGGGCCTGGTCTTTGGCATGCTGACAGCTGCAGTACACACCACTCCCTGCACTACGAGCGTGTCTTAATGTCAGCCTTCCTTATCCACCAAGAGCTCTCATACGTAGTATTTCTCGCCGACTCCCTCGGCGCGAAGACCCACAGCGGAAGCACCAGCTCATACCCAGTCACAGCACCAAAGCTTGTGCACGTAGCTCCTTGTGTCTATGCCGCTCATGCCGGGACACTACAGCCAGCGATTGATATGCTCTCCGAGCTGTCCAAGGAGCTCGAGCATACTTCGGAGGATGATACCGCACCTGAAATCCGATGGGCTAACCTCTCCACCCGAATGAAAGAGATCGGAGAGTCCGTTCACAGCAAATATAAGGGCATATTCGGAAGCGCTTCATTTGACGTCCGTGTTGCCTTAGTAATGACCGGACATCACCGTCACCCAGACGATGTAGTGGACAAGCGCTCATCATCGATAGTCCTGTGGGAAGTAGCTCGCGGGTTTGAACCGCTCCACATCTCTGGGCATCTTCACTTCCTCGGCAGCGTACCTCTTTCAGAGCTTGCAACATCCTTCTTACATCAACCACTCATGCTCAGCATGCTTCGCGGCGGCCCACTCCCTGCCGCGCAGGCGCTTGTGGCGACTCATGCCGCACTGTGTCGACTAAGCTCATCGATATCGCACGAAGCCAACGTAGTGATTATCGGTGATGACGAAGAGCACACCGTGCTGCATGGATCTCTGATGAGTTTAGCCCAGGCTATGCTCGTTAAGAGTTGAACCTGTATTCGGCAGTTGCGGGTCTGAAAATGGCGCATCTACTCAAAATCACTTCTGCTTTTTAGTATCTGCACCATTTTGATCCTCCTTTCATTTTTGGCCCCAATTAAAAGAAGAGAATTGCAAAGCTCTGATTTGGCTAGCTCTCCCCTCTCAAGTATACTCCTGTACATAGTTAGCGGCTCAATGCATAAGAACTCACCATGCACACCGGATTGATCGTCATTATCGCTGCTCTTGGCTACTTCGTGGACGTGTTCGACCTGGTGCTATTCAATATTGTTCGTACTCAAAGTTTGCAGGATCTTGGACTTAGTGGTGACAGGATCCTGGCGGTGGGAGTGCAGCTACTCAACGCACAGATGTTCGGCATGCTCCTTGGTGGCATTCTGTGGGGGATCATCGGCGATAAGATAGGCCGCATTCAGACCCTATTTGGCTCGATACTGCTGTACTCGGTATCGAATATCGCCAATGGTTTTATCTCTTCAGTTGAAGCATATGAAGTTCTGCGCTTTATTACTGGAATCGGGCTGGCTGGAGAGATCGGAGGAGCGATAACTCTAGTCAGTGAGGTCCTATCAAAGGAACGCCGAGGTATCGGCACAGCACTCGTGGCGACAGCTGGTGCATTCGGTGCCGTTGTCGCCAGCTACAGCGCCACGCTGGTTTCGTGGCGATCTATGTACATCATCGGGGGCGTGATGGGCCTGATCCTGCTCGCGCTAAGAATGTCCGCTGCAGAATCCTTCGTTTTCGAATCGATCAAACGGGACAATCAGGTCTCAAAGGGAAGCCTTCTCCTGCTCCTCGGAAACCGAGAGAGAGTTACGAGACTACTGGCACTAATAGCGATCGGAGTACCGTTTATGTTTGCGTGGGCATTTGTGGCTACATTTTCCCCAGAGCTTGCAGAAGCGAGTATCGGAAAGAGGATCTCCAGCGCTCTACCGATATCCTACTTCGCGATCGGTATCACAATAGGTGACATTGTATGCGGACTTTTTAGCCAACTACTCAAGAGCCGTAAAAAGGCCCTGGGAATTTTTCTTATCAGCCAGTTCTTATGCGTCCTTGGTGCCCTGCACGCAAACGGTGGAAGTGAAATGCTCTTCACCCTCTGGTTTTTTCCGATGGGCTTCTTCGGCGGGCTGTGGGCAGTTCTGATTACAACCGCCAGTGAACAGTACGGGACGAATTTGCGCTCAACAGTTTCCAGCATCGTTCCGAATTTTGTGCGCGGCTGTACTGTACTCCTCAGCATCGCATTCCTGAGCTGCAAAGAGTCTTTCGGTACGATTAGCGCAGTCCAGATCGTTAGTTTTGGCTCGTTCCTCCTGGCCATCATCGGCCTCAAAGCGATTCGAGAGAGCTTTGGCGTGCCGCTGACCTTTATCGAAGTTGGCACTGGCCAGGTTGACTACGCCTCGCCCCAGCAGCCTGCCACCAGCGCTGCAGCGACAGGCGAGCGCGATCTTCGTCAAGCCAGCGGCTTCTAACAGCACATTAAATCGCTGCCGCCAAAACCGTGAGAGCCCACACCTGCAGCTCATCTAACTCATCATCGTTTTCAAATTGGAACTGCTCGCCGTCAGGCCAAATTCCTACCCCGCGATACCCCTCAGAGGTCTTCTCAATTGTCAGGATCTTGGCCTCTTCGCCAAAACCGAGCGAACCTAGCAGAATGTCCTCAGCTCGCACGTGCGGTGAGAGGTCATCGCTGTTCTTCTTCATCCGCGATACTTGCCAAAGACGAGCGTAGCGTTCGTGCCACCGAATCCGAAGCTATTCGACATCGATACGTTTACATCTTGCACGCGCGCTTTGTGCGCTACGTAATCGAGGTCGCATCCTTCGTCCGGATTGTCGAGGTTGATCGTCGGTGGGACGACACCATCTTTAATGGCCAGGATCGAGAACGCCGCCTCGATCGCCCCGGCAGCTCCCAGCAAGTGACCAGTCATCGATTTGGTTGAGCTTACAAGCAAGCCCTTCGTGGCGTGCTCGCCAAAAACAGCCTTAATTGCCGCCGTCTCTGACGTGTCATTCGCCGGCGTTGAGGTTCCGTGGGCATTCAGATAATCAACCTGCTCAGGTTTTAGCCGCGCCGCTTCGATTGCATTGCGCATGCAGCGCACGGCCCCCTCACCATCTACGCATGGCGCAGTCATGTGATACGCATCGCATGAGGCACCGTAACCAAGCACCTCAGCATAAATCGGGGCACCGCGCTTCACCGCATTCTCAAGAGCCTCAAGAACAATAATCGCGCAACCCTCTCCTAAAACGAATCCATCACGGTCCTTATCGAACGGCCGTGATGCCTTCTCTGGAGCATCGTTCCGGGTTGAGAGCGCCTTCAGTGCATTGAAACCTCCAATGCCTATGGGACACACTGTGCTCTCAGATCCTCCGGTCACCATCACATCCTGCAATCCATCTGCCACCATCCGATACGCCTCACCTATCGCATGCGTCGATGATGTGCATGCACTGGTTACGGTGTAGTTAATTCCTTTCAGGTTATACTTAATCGCCACGTTACCGGGCCCGAGGTTGCTGATCATGCCGGGGATGAGAAACGGTGATATCTTTTTTGGTCCGCCCTCTAAGTAGGCCTGATGATATTTCTCGAGGATCATCAACCCTCCGATCCCAACTCCGAGAACACACCCCATCTTAGCTGGCTCATACGGAGATGCAGTATTCAATAAATTGCACTCCCCGAGGGCCTCATGGGTCGCAGCGATTGCGTACTGCGAAAAGAGGTCCTGCTTCTTCTGGTCCTTGAAATCGATGAACGCGTCCGGGCTAAAACCCTTTACCTCGGCAGCGATCTGGGTAGCAAATGCCGACGAATCAAATCGGGTGATGCGACCAACTCCAGAGCGGCCATCCTTGGCACCCTGCCAGGAGTCCTTCACATTTAATCCAAGCGGGCTTACGATGCCCATTCCAGTCACAACCACTCTGCGCTTTTGCATGCAACTATCCTCTGTACAACGGTCCCGGTGTCAAAGTTATCCTGTAACAGTCTGCGGTCCGCTCAGAGGGAGTTTGTAGCACACCAAGCAGATATGTGAAAGTAATCGTAAAGCTGCGAAATTACCCGACAAACAGCGGGTCTCCGCCGTCATCCCCCGACCCACCCGCCCTACTACTAGCCGAGCGCCTCTGAAAGCACCTCAAAGGATGTGCTGCTGGAGGCTCGCTGGCCCAGGTCAAATAATCGGGTCATGTACCGGGTCAGAGCTGGCACCGTTCGCGGCACGCGCGCCAAGATAAACCGCCGCTTGGGCTCGGTTAGCTTCATTCCCCTCTGCTTGCTCATGGCTCTCAAGATCAGGTCCAGGTCCCCCTCCTCCGGAGGTCCAATCTCAAGCTGGACGCCAGCCACCAGACGACTCTTGATCTGTTGAGAAACCTTGAGATCCGAAACTGTCACTCTACTCATCAGCACCAGCAGCCCTTTCGCTTGGGTTAGCAGGTCTGCAGCCGCGGTAAAGCCGCCCTCAACGTGCGGCTGTGAGAGCCAGTCCGCCGCATCATCAACACATAAGACACTCCCGTTTTTTATTCTGCCACTACCCGTTCTATTAAGAACCCACTCGTGAGCTTGCAATGCTGGGACCAGATCCACCGAACATCCGAGCGATTGGAGCAATCCCGCGCAGTACACCGACAGATGAGTCTTTCCCGCACTCGGTAGCCCATGGACATGCAGCAAAGCAAACCGTCCCTCGGCAGACAGCGTAAGTAGAGTCTCTGCTACCTCGCGCACACCAGCATGCGCTACGAAGGTTTCTGAGGAATACGCGATGGTTTCTCCAAAAGTCAGAGTTAACTGGGACTTCATAGTAGTGGGTTTTCAGACCAGTTTAGCTTCAGGCCCACTTAGCAACCGGCAAAGATAAAATCCTCTGGATCACTCATGCGGCTCCAGACACGGGCTCCTAGCTGTCCGACCTTGCGCTCAAAGTGTTCGTAGCCACGACGCAAATGGTGCACTTCGTGGATTTCGGTCCTGCCGCAAGCCGCGAAACCAGCAATCGCAAGCGAAGCTGCTGCACGAATATCCAGGCCATCGACCGGGGCTCCGTTTAACTCCGATACACCTTCAATCGTGACGGTACGATCTGCAATCGATATCTTTGCCCCAAGACGCGCCAGTTCCGACGCATGCCCGAAGCGTCCCTCGTATATCGTCTCCTCTATGGTACTGGTACCTTGTGCAATGGTCAGCGCCGCCATTAACGGTGCCTGCAAGTCGGTAGCAAACCCTGGAAAAGGCGCAGTCTTCACATGCACAGGCCTGAGTTCTCCCGTGCTCTTCACCGTTACCCAGTTCTCCCCACTCGAAACTCCGAGGCCCATCTCGGATAAAATGTCGAGAAAATTGCCGAAGAACAGTGGATCAACTCCCTCTACCGCAACCTCACCTCCAGTCATCGCTCCCGCGAGTAGGTACGTGCCGGCCTCAATACGATCACCGATGAGATTCGCTGCGGTGCCATGAAGCTCTGACCTACCGCGAATCTCGATTACCATTCCACCAGCGCCCTGCACATCGGCCCCCATTCCATTGAGTAAGTTTGCCAGCGCTATAACTTCAGGCTCCTGGGCGCACCCTCGCAGCACCGTAAGGCCCGGCGTTAGACTAGCCGCCATAATGAGTTGATGCGTCGCACCGACTGAGGGGAATCGCAGATCGATCGTCGCTGGTTTAAGTCCGTGTGGAGCGGTCGCATGTACGACTCCGTGCTTGAGCGCTATATCAGCCCCCATCTTCACCAGCCCATCGAGGTGTAAATCTACCGGTCTCGCACCGATTAGATCACCTCCTGGTAAGGCAACTCGAGCGGCACCGCCACGAGCCAGCAACGGTGCAAGCACCCAGAAAGACGCTCGCAAGGCCTTCACTAGACTATAGCTAGCCTCCGTCGCACGCAAAGATGGCGTCTTAGCTCGGACAGTATAGCCGTCGTACTGTACCTCGCCTCCAAAGTGCTCCAGAAGATGGATTACCAAACTTGTGTCGGTGAGATTAGGCACGTTACTGAGGGAGCACTCATCCGCAGTCAAAAGAGTCGCTATGAGCAGTGGCAATCCAGCATTCTTTGCGCCGCCAACAACAACTTTTCCTGACAGCGGCTGACCACCAAGAATTTCAATGTATTCAGACATCTACACCACCCTTACGACGCCCCCAAGCAAACATGCTCATGAGTATGGCAGAACTATCTCGCAGAACAATAGCAACTAATTAAAAAAAAAATCGAACCATCTACTATAACCGATAGCGCTGGTCGGCTTGGGGCTCGCGAGGATGTCTTCGATACACTGTGCGCTTTTGATTCATTCGGAGGATTGAATATGGCAAATTACATTGGAAATAGTGTCGATGCCGCAGCTGTGACAGTTGGCAGCAACGTCTCAACGGCTGAAACTGACCTAATGCAAGCTTACAGCATCCGCGAAGGCGATGAAGATGGAAAGCGTAAGCTAGCAAGCGCCCTGAATATCAAGATGTCAGATGGTTCCACCCCTGACCTCAAAGGCCTTCAGTTGATTGCTGAGCAACGCTACCAGCACTCAAGCCGGATTTACAGCATGTTTTCATCACTCCTCGACAAGATGGATCAGATGAAGCAGCGTCTAATTCAGAAGTTTGGACAGGGCTAATCCCTAAGACGTTGTGGTGACGTTACAGGAACAACGCACATGGGATGGCGGTCCGTAGGTCCGCCTCCCTTGTTTTTTTGGAAATCAAACCCGATAGGAGCAAGAGCTCAGCGCTCATGGTGGCCGTATTTTCTGGTCAAGGATTAAAAAGTCGCAGGATTTATGGAGCGGGCGACGGGACTCGAACCCGCGGCATCTTGCTTGGGAAGCAAGTACTCTACCAACTGAGTTACACCCGCCTATTAAATGGTGCCCAGCCCCACCATTGCAAACCACAAAGCCAAGTTTGCGTAGAGCCCCCCACCAAAGCAAACCGCGAAGCCGAGTTTGCTCAGCCATCCAGGCCAAAAGCAAACCGCGAAGCCGGGTTTGCACAGCCCCCTAGGACCAAAGCAAACCGCGAAGCCGAGTTTGCTCAGCCATCCAGGCCAAAAGCAAACCGCGAAGCCGGGTTTGCACAGCCCCCTAGGACAAAAGCAAACCGCGAAGCCAGGTTTGCACAGCCACCCAGGCCAAAAGCAAACTGCGCAGCCAGGTTTGCACAGCCACCCAGGCCAAAAGCAAACCGCGAAGCCGGGTTTGCACAGCCCCCTAGGACAAAAGCAAACCGCGAAGCCAGGTTTGCGCAGCCACTGGGGTCCAGGGGCCAAGCCCCTGGCCGTCACGCAAATCTTGGCGAAGCCAAGTTTGCGTAGGAAAAACATGGAGCGGGTGAAGGGATTCGAACCCTCGACCTCTTCCTTGGCAAGGAAGCGCTCTAGCCAACTGAGCTACACCCGCATCGCAAAACCGTAAGGAATCTTCAAGTACCCCTTCCCCCGAAAAAAGTCAACCTATTCCCCTTTTATTAAGCTCATGTGTGCTCCCCATCAACCGGCCTTACATATTGTTCTTATGGGGTTATTGCGGGTAGGATGACCGCAATCGAGTACTAGAGAAATCAGACAGGAGATGT
>JBIKKR010000237.1:0-3053 GCA_044360225.1 Bdellovibrionota bacterium
CGTACCGTGACACGCTTAAGCCACTTATCACTCATGCGGAGCATGATACCAGGTTCAAATTAGCCTGTCCAGAGAAAAACTATCTTCAATAATCACTGCCGGTTGATTTAGGAAAGAAATCGCCCTGTAGTCCTGGTTAAGACCTTTTGACTAGTGAGGCTTAACTGGGTAGCGTAGCCTGTGAATCAATGGTACCAGGCTTTGTGGGGTGCGCAATAGCGCTCACAAGTAATCGACCCTTGGCATAAGGAGAGTAATACAATGCACACCAACTTTCTTAATCGGGTAACTCTTATTCCAGCGCTTGTAGTACTTCACCTCGTTGGTTCATTGCACAGCGCTCTGGCCCAAGTGGAGTTCATCTCGTCTGATACAACTGCACAAGTAGCGACCACGGCAGGTTTCGATCGAGAGTCGGGAGTTACTGAGGTGGTCGCTCAAGGCCAGCTACATAACCGCGCATTTGCTGAAGTGAAGCAGGATAGTCAGGGGAACGGAGCCGGCCTTTCAACGAGCGAGGTGCAGGTGACTACGCTTGATGAACCCTCGATCATGGAGGCCTTTATGCAGGTGACTGCATCGACTCTCCCCGAGTTTAACAGCGGAACCTTCTCCGAGGCCCAGGTCACCTACTTTTTTGCGAGCCCTACACAAGTGTCGGTTCGCAGAGGAATTTCGCAAGGAGATGCGAGATTTCTCATCGATTTGATTCGGCATAATCTGACCGGAAAAACGACGCGAGTTAACGTAGAGCCAGGGCTTCACACCTTTAAGATAGAGGTTGTGCCGGGGTCTGTTGTTGTAAATCCCAATTTGTCGGTAGTGCTTTCCGCAGTTGGCTCCCAGCAGCCCAACCCCACTCCGTCGCCCACACCTACCGCAACCTCTGCTCCCGATCCGATTACTCCCACAGCCACCATAAAGGTCGTGCTATCGAACCTGCTCGCGGATATCAGTAAGCTCTCACCCACCTTAAACAAGAAGAACAAGGCAACCCAAATAGCTCTGATTTCACTCATCAGGCAGCAAAACACTAGCATCATCGCCGCGCTTCAGCCCGTGCTGTCAAACATCAGTCAGCCCGTGCGAGCGGCGATTAAGTCAGCATCAAAATCAGTCGGTCGAGCGGTCAGTAAATTCCGCTCTGCAGGAAGTAGCAGTAGGTTGAGAGCTGCTGCCAAGACGAACCTGCTCTCAGCCGCTCGGCGGCTCGATAAGCTTGTTGACGGATTGCCGGCATAGCCCCATTTGATCGTGAGGCGTTCGTTGGTGGAGTTTGTTAGTTCCCAGGTTCAAAGGCAACTCTAGTCCAAACGCGAGGAATCTACTTGTATCGGGGATACACGTATCCTATCGAGCATGCAGCTCGTTTTTAACACAGTAATTTACTCACAAGTTCTCTAATTACCCATCTTTTTAGCCGTTTTATACGCTAGGCCAAGCTTCTTAATAATGGCGGCTTGTTGATTGGTAAGAGTGACTAGCTTTTCAAATGGCATCTGTAAGGACTTGTCCATCAACCTAACTTTATAAGCGGTTTGCAAAGTTCTAACAGCATCCTCTGGAGCTATTTTTAGCTTTCTCAATTTGTATCCGATGAATGCGTACACGGCATAGGCGAGGTAGCAAATTCTGACGTGCGCTTCTACGTGGTGACGCAGCCAAACTCGGATGGGGCATAAAGACAGGGGGCCCTTCAATTGCCTGAAGGCTCTTTCAACTACATCTTTGTCAAAGTAGCGATGAACAACCGCTTCGGTCGAGAGCGCTGTCGTGTGGTAGATAAGAGAGAAACCGAAAGCTTCCTTTCTTTTCTTGCCAAGGTCTTCAAATGAACGCTCTCTTTCGGCAACTTCGATTTGCGGGTGGTACACAATTACGATCTCGCCTTCCCGATACTTTTTCGCAGTCGCATAGACCGTTGTGTTTTTGAGGCATACCTGACATTTAGCGTTGAAGATCTCCTCGCGCTTTAAGTCGGCTAAGAATGATTTGGTGAGGGACGGAGTTTTTCTGACCCCGACGATACTAGTGATGTTGAGACGATCAATCGCATCAAGATTTTGCTCGCTGTACATGCCCCGATCCATTATAATGCCCGAAATACCGCCTGTTTTTAGCTCCGCGAGCATATCTTCAAATATCTTTACGTTGTGAATGTTACCGTCATACATCTTGTGCAGTAAGGGGAAGCCGTTATCAAAGCTCACTCCAAGAGCAACTTGAATGAGCTTGCTCACAACGCCATCCTTACCGCGCCTTGGCTTGCAATCAGTTGAGTGCCCGCTGAAGTACGTATCCGTAACGTCAAGAACAACTGCCCTTTTGCAGGATTCAAACTTCAGCCAGGCAGCATTTAGCTTTCGTTGTACTGCCGCCCAGTCGAGTTCATTGAGCGCACCCAGGGCATCATAGAGCTGGCTTGTACTCACAGACGGCAGCCCCAAAACCTCCAGGATCTCGGTGTTATTCAACCACTCCTCGATTCGGTAAATCCCCATCCGCTCAAGTATGTGGCTATAAATGAGGATCAGGATAAACTGAAACTTTGGCCCAAGTGTATCCTTGAGCCCTAATGCCGTTGCGACGTGATCTAGCACGAGCACGTCGGCATACCGCTTAACGTTCTCCACCTCTAAGTCGTTAACCGCAACGCGCCTAATGACCTTCCCCTCAACTTCCTTGCCGATATAGCGAATGAACTTCTGACGCACTTTCCCGTCTTCCCATCTGTTTTCGACTTCGGCGAGGTAGGTGCCACTCTTCGTTTTGATTTTTCGAATGAAGCTCATAGTGGCTAATTTAACCACTATGCAGTCATTTAGCGCAATACATTTTCTGCATTTTTAGGGCTTTTTGAGATTAGTGTTTAAAAAGGGGGGGCAAAAGATGGGTGAGCTCTTACCCCCCAGTTCATAAATATCCTTATGCAATAACGGCAGCTATGCTAAAGTGTGCGCATGCGATGTGATGATATACGGCGGCTGGGGAGAAAGGGGCTTTCGGAGTTTCGGCTTCGGGCTGTGATGCGAGTTCAGGCAGGGGAGAGTCCC
>JBIKKR010000238.1:0-3049 GCA_044360225.1 Bdellovibrionota bacterium
GCTCGCGGCCTGACCAAAAACCCGGGATTTTCCCCTCTGTAACTATTACTTACCGCGCACTCTCATGTCGCGATTGATGGCTCGTTGCCAGTCACGAACTCCCGACTCTCAAGCTGGGTGGTACAATAAGATTATCGCAGTCCGTAGGATACCTTGAAGAGGTAAGGTCAACGGCTCAGGCAGATGGCAACTACGGAAACTCGCTGAATGGCCGCTTTACGGGGAGTCTAGCAAACTTTCATCTGCACTCCCGTAACGTAGACGAAACGCCATTTTCAGGACCCAGCTCCACTGACGCGGATTCAGTTAAATTGAATCGTGATTTGGATGTCGTTTTTACAGCCCTGGGACATCCAACGGATGAACAAGGTCAAATCATGCCCCACCGGCTGATAGTTAACCCAGACTGCTATTTCACAGTAGGTGGTAAAGTAGTTATCGTCGATCTAGGCACGTACATCGTTCCGTATGACACCCGGTTGGCGAACTAGACGCAGGGAGAACGGAGGAGGTATGTGCTACGCCCCACCTGGCACAGGCGAGTGGCGGTCGATCAGTCCGCGTTCTTTGAGCTCCTCCCAGAAGGCAGCGCGAATGGTAGCTTGGAATGAATTGATGTTTTCCACTACTTCATGCGGACGCGCAGCACCTGGGATGATCGATACAACGGCTGGATGCGCGAGTGGAAATTGAAGCGCGGCGGTGGGTAGCGCCACCTTGTGAAGTGCGCAAACCTCCTCGATAGCACGCACCTTTTTCTGGACTTCGACAGATGCATCGGAGTACCCGTACTTTGCGCTTGACCTCGACCCAGTGACGAGTATCCCTGAAGCGAATGGAGCGCCGATGATGACTGAAATGCCGCGGTCCCAAGCGCCGTTAAGCGTAGCCTGCGAGTCGGCTTCACTGACTGTATTGTACAGCTCTCCGATATGGGCAGCACCGAAACCAAATGCAGGTAGTTCAAGAGCCGTCTGACCAACTTTTCGAAGCTGTGTGAGAGTATGTTGCATGCTTAAGGGTTCCTGAGCTAAGGAAAACTGAGGAGGCGTTTGCCCGTGCATAAACGTAAACGCCCCTTTAATCCACTTAATTCTGTGGAGAGCCAGAAATATAACAGTATCAAATAGATAGTAAGATAGCAACGCCCCCAATCTCAACATGTTTAGAGTTGCGCACGTACGCAGTAGTTTTTAATTGAAACGAGCAGGAGCGATCCTGAGTGCCAGGGCGCAGCTTCTCAGCTGTTTAGTTTAGGCATCTTGCCCAGTTCTTGGTTTAAGTGAACAATTGCGTCATTCTTGATATTTAGCCTACGAAAGAGGTGTTCCCTCGCATTTTAATCATATGCTTGATCTTGAGCCTTTAAAGAACGCTTTGTCTCAACTAGAAGATGGTCTGCGTCTTGCGGAGCAGCCAGGGGCGGCGGAAATAGTCCGTGATGGGGTTATTCAGAGGTTTGAGTACACATACGAGCTGTGCTGGAAGATGTTGCGGCGCCACCTGGAGCTGACAGAGGACGATCCGCAACGTGTCGATCAGCTCGCATTTGGCGATCTTATTCGACTCGGTTTTGAGCGCGGATTGTTGCAATCGAGTTATGATGTGTGGGCAGGATTTAGGCAAGCAAGAGGAACAACGAGCCACACGTACAATCAACGAAAGGCCGAGCAGGTATACTCCGTGATCCCCTCCTTTTATGGAGAGGCGCGGTTTTTGTACGATAGCCTCGTAAAGGCTAATCGTAATAAGGGAAGATCATAGCAGGGTGTAGGTGTGATAGGTGTAGCGGCCGAGCAGCAAGAGCTTATACGTCAGATTTTACTGAAGTATGTCCCGAATACAGAGGTATGGATATTTGGCTCTAGGGTTAAAGGGCCAGTGAAAGAGAGTTCGGATCTGGATCTCGCCCTGTATCCGGCGAAAACCCTCAGTATGGTAGAAATGGGACTGCTCCAAGATGCTTTTAGTGAAGCTGCGTTGCCATTTAAAGTGGATTGTATCGATACGACCACGATAACGCCGGCATTCTTGGCGATTGTCGAGAGGGTGCGGGAGAGGTTTGTATAGCGAGTAATCCTAGAAAGAGCATGCGCGGGTCCGAAAGCGTCGTGTGTACCTACCCCCCATTCCGCACCGCGATACCCAACCTGCGCGTGTCGCTGTTAATCCCGCGTGATTGGGGCGAGTGTACGTGTGTTACGGTTAAGATCACAGTACGCGGTTGACCTGCGGGGCTGGCTGGGATCGGCAGAGTCTCCCACTGATTGTTGTCTGATAGTTTTGTTGAGGCGAGGAGCTGTCCGTGTGTGTCGGTTACCGTTACGGTCTGGTCGGGCCATGGGGACCTAATCTCAAACACCCCTGGGCCCACTACTGCGGGGATCTTTAGCTCGGTGACTCGTGAGGTGATCCAGCAATACTCCTCGCTAGGCGTGTTGGGGCAGTTTGGCCACAACCGCGTCCTGCCAGCAATAAACGAGAGCGAACTGGGGACGCGGCGAGCGGCTTTCTCGACCCCGTTTTGCTTCGCTCGTACTACTGAAATGGCCGGGTTGTTCGGAACGCGCTGCGGCCACGGTTCACCGGGGATGCTGGTGACTATCTCGGTCAACTCAGCATCGAGGAGTGACACGTCAGATGGGATGACGATGTACTCATAGCCAGCTTGTAGCAGGTGTGCGAGTGAGAGCTTTGATGAGTTGAAGGCATCCACTCCGTGGAGTGAAAAGGTGGCTATCGGTAGTTGGAGGTTTCCCGCAACGGCTATATCTGCGGCGCTCGAGGATTGAGCGTGTTCAGTGATCCAGGTGACCGCAGCATCACGTGAGTCGTGTTGAAGCGATGCGCGTTGCAGCATCGCGTACGAGGATCTCGCGATTGGCCATAGAGCGATAACGGTGATTGCAGTTGCTACCATGTACTGCCAGCGGCGAACTTTGACTGTGCTGACGAGCGCTGCGATTCCAACGCCGGCGAGAGCTGCGGCGTACGGCACCATGACTACCATGTTACGGGTAAAGTGCGCCTTCTGGGCGATCATCAGCAC
>JBIKKR010000097.1:0-11095 GCA_044360225.1 Bdellovibrionota bacterium
TTACGATTCCCACTGAGATACGCACACACCTACCGCACCTTCCCCTCCCTATGTCTGCAGGAGAAGTGTCTGCTGTAGATGCTATCTCTCCAGGTATCTTCACTTCGGCACGGATTCGTTGACGGGCCCACTCGAACAAACAGGCCCTAAAAAGGCAGTAATTCAACAAACCGAGGACGGCAGAATATCGCTGGTTGTGTTTCATGGTCAAGGAAAATCGTACATAGCCTCAAAAAAGTGGGAGACTCAGGGTGCTGAATTTGCGCAAGTGGTGGTAGTATTTACAAGCGCGAGGAGTTAGTAAGAAGCTTATAGGTTTAAAGTGTTGGTTTGAGTCGCAGGCAGCCTCGTAGGACTGCCGCCTCTGTGCGCAAGAGCGTGTGCGATACTCTGGGCTAAAGGTACCATGAAGCAATTACCACGCTAACGTCTTGGTATCTTTAACTTAGTTAAAGCGGGTTGTCAGGGGTTGGAGGTATGGTTACCAATAGAGGAGCGGGAATGAGTTCAAATAAGGAGTACGCTCCCGGAGCTGCTGCGCGGGTCCATTTCCCATTTTTTTCAGAGGGGCCAGGGGGTGCATACCTTGACTCCGCGGCCACTAGCCAGAAGCCGGCAGAGGTTCTTGATACCCTACGACATGTACTTGTGCACACCAACGCCAACGTGCACCGGGGGGCGTATCGGCTGAGCGCAATCGCATCGGAGCGTTATGACGAGGCCCGGCGCATCGTTGCTCGTTATATCGGCGCGGCAAGTGAGCGTTCGATAGTTTTTGTGCGTGGCACGACCGAGGCCATTAACACAGTGGCCTACGGGTCAGAATCGCTCTTTAAACAGGGAGATGTAATTCTGCTGACGCTACTGGAGCATCACAGCAACATCGTACCGTGGCAGCTCTTGGCAAAACGACGTGGCCTCAGACTCGAGTTTGTTGACATCACCCCGGATGGTCGTTTGGATGTTGCGGATTTTGAGCGCAAGGTTTCTGTCCTGCGGCCAAAGCTCGTTGGGGTTACCCAGTTGGCGAATTCCCTGGGAACCGTAACGCCGCTTCAAGATCTCGTGTCCTTCGCGCAGCGTTATGGAGCGCGAGTGCTCGTGGATGGGGCTCAGGGGGCAGCACACCTGGGCGTCGATGTTGAGTCGCTGGGTTGCGACTTTTACGCGTTTTCCGGGCATAAAATTTATGGCCCAACGGGGATCGGAGTGCTCTATGGAAAGCCTGAACGTCTGGCGGAGATGCAGCCGTTCCAAGGAGGCGGTGATATGATCGCGTACGTGAGTGTTGAGGGATCGGGATGGGCTGAGGTGCCTCAGCGATTTGAGGCTGGAACTCCGGCTTTTCCGGAGGCGATTGCGCTTGGATCGGCGATTCAGTTTGTGCAGCGTTTCGACAGCGATGCTGTGCGTCAACACGAGCGCGCTCTCGTGCAGGAGTCATTAGCAATGTTGCGCGATGAGCCAGGGGTAACCCTGTATGGTCCGGCAACCACGGGCGGAGAGCAGGCAGCGGTAGTTTCTTTCGGTATCGATTGTGTGCATCCGCATGACTTTGCAACGATTGCAGATACACACAATCTGCAGATCCGCGCGGGGAATCACTGCGCGATGCCGACGTTGCGTCGCTTGGGCCTGCAAGCCACTGTGCGGATGAGTTTTGGGATCTATTCGTGCTCAGAGGATCTCGTCGCTGTCCGTAGCGCTATCCGCGAGGCGCGAGCGATGTTTGGCGGTATGTCCTGAGCACTTTGATCCGGACCATGGTAATAACGATAAAGTTGTAGAGCCCGTGCGTTATGGCCACGGCAGCAAGTGAGTGTGTGCCGTAGTGCACGCCCCACAAATACAACCCCACGACGACATAAATCGGGATCATCGCGCCGTAGCGCCTGAAGTTACCGATAAAGTGTACAAGGGCAAACAAGATACTTGTCACAGCGCATGCAGCGATAACTCCCAGGTGTTTGCTACAGAGGTAGTTGAGCGCTCCTCGAAAGAACAACTCTTCGCAGCTTCCTGAGAGCGCTGCGACGATACAGGTTGTCACCAGGTTCATGTGACGACAGAGCGGTACAATAATCTCGCTCGAGAATCGGCCATACACCGAATCGGGATGCGTCTCACTGTATCTCCACAAGATCGCATTCATAATGAGCGGCGGGACGGTAAGAAGCGCTCCCTGCGTGGCGGTGTGGAGCGTTAGGTTCCAGGTCAGAGCTTGTTCGGTCACGAGCGCGATCAGGAACGCCCCGACAGCCAGCAGACCCTCTGACACCACAGCAGCTACTAAGACCCTCATAGGTTGCTACTCTCAGGAGGCTGAGTGCTCTCAAGACTCGTCATCCCCAGGCACGAGAGGAGTTTCTTAGCGGCAGCGTCTGCGGCCAAAGAGAGCGCTCGACTCAGGTCGGGTGAAAAGGCAAAACGCGTCATCTCAGAATGCTCGCCCATCTGGGCGCACACCCGTGTAAGACCGTCCGAGGAGTGCAGTGTGCCTGTGAGGGTAACCTGAGCAGAAGGACGCCTAAACACGAGTAGATCGTATCCGTCGATGTCTAAGGATGAAATGGTTACCTCCAGTCTGCTGGATCGTCTAGTCTCCTGTGATTGCTGAGAGAGCCCGATTCCGGACCCGGCTGCATGAAACTGCAGTCGCGCGGCGACTACCTGATTCGCATCCTCAGCAAAAACTCGCGAGATCGGAAGGATGAAGAGCATAAACTGATACCCATGGCTCACGTCCCGGATCGGATTGTGCAGGACGAGCGAGAGGCTTTCTGGTGCTGACTCAACGAGTTTATCGAGCTCAGCGAACGGCTCATCAGGGACTAAATGCGTGGCAAAGCACCCTGTGAGTAAGGGTAACAGTAGGAGACAAAGAGGTCGTAGTGTTAGGAACATGATATTGACCCCATAGTATACCAAGCGCGTAACTACTCAGCATAATCCATTTCTTTCACGTAAGCCCCTATTACGGGGCGGATTTGCGGAACAAATCCGCGGAACAAATCCGCGGAACAAATCCACGGAACAAATCCGGGGTGGAGAAAACTAACTATTCACCAACATAGCGCATCCTCGATTAGGGGCTGACGAGAGAAAAAGTCCGGCAAAAATGTCTATTCAAATCGAATACTTCCGCTGAGCGACTGTTATTGACGTGAAGCATTATCACCACTTCGGCGTCAGAATTACAGATACCGGGAGATAGGGCGAGTACCAGAATAACCCGCGTTAGAGAAGGTGCATTGGAGTAGCCAGCTGCAACGGGTGGTATGATTAGCGTCAATTGATACAGTGGGTTACTAGTTCTTTGGCACAAAGGGAGCCTCCTAGAAGAAAGAGCCGGAGTGAGTTGTACAGGATGGGTTTGTCGCTTTAGTAGAAACCGGGGAAACGTTAGTATGGGAGGGTATTGAGGTTTTCTGGCTGCAGGGAGAGGGTGGCAGCTAAAAGATACCAGCTCAAGAAGCAGATCATGTCCGATAAGAAATCTAGCCCGAAAGAGCTTAACTTAGGTCTCACCGAGCTCCTTGCTCGTGCAATAGCCGATGGTGCCGCTCAGGCCCTTCCAGGGGAGACCACTCCTAAACTGGAAACAGCAATCGTTACCCTTGAGGACGATATCCAGACGCTCAACTCAGAGCTGTCTCGACTTGCAGAAAGTGGGGAGTGGGGGATGTTGGTGGGACGTGCAGAGAGTGCTATCGCATCAGAGGAAGACATCGAAGCGCGTTTGTGGTGGATTCGGGGCCATCTTGGGGCATTTACCCTGCCCGTATCGCTCCTGGCTGCGCCCTTTGAGACCGTGTGTCGACAGCTTGTTGGGGATTCGCGTGTTGAGATCTTTGCTGACCTTATCCGAGAGATCGGAGAGATCGCGCTTGTGAGACTCCACGATGTCGGTGATCGGCGTCAGGAGTATGCAGTACGGTTGGCGTTGTGCAAGCTTGGTATTCTCGATGCAACAGAGATGTCCGGCAAGGGCTACGGACGGAATCCTCCGAAGGTGCCTCGGTTTGAGCTGGGAACTGTCAGCGTAGAACAGCCGGCTGCTACGGCGGTGGTGCAGCGACCTGGGCGTAACAAAACGGTGCGTGTTGCGGGTGTTCTCCTTGCGTTGCTGTGTTCTCTTGTAACAGGGGTGTTTCTGCTGCGAGAAGGGAGCCCAATCCATCAGCCGCTTCTGACTGCACCGGAGGATCTGCTTGTGATGAACGAGGTGCCCGGAATGATGCCGCCAGGTGTCGTGGGCCGACCGGTTTCAAGTAGTTTAGGGGCTCTTTACTATTCGTTGGATAAGGATGCCGGGGACGTGAGTAAGGTAGCAGCGCAGACGGTAGCAGCAGGAGCGCAGGAAAAGAAAGGGGAACGTAAGGGAGGACTTAGACACGTAGCGACCGAACAAGTACGAGAGCAGGTGGCCGCCCGCGCCTCTCAAAGTGAGCGACCACCAGCCCCAGAAGATCGGAAGCCTCGCGAAGTCGTTCGCACCGATGGGCCTATTGAGGGGCCGGATTTTGCTCGTGGTATTGAGCGTCAGCAGGTTCCACAGCCGCGGTTGCCCGAAGTCATCCCGCCGGCGGAGCCCAAGCCTCTGCCGAATCTCTCGTATCCAGACGGTAGTATAAACGTGGGAGGGGAGATCAAATCGACGTTGGTAAGAACTGATGTGTTTGATTCGCCAAGTTATCAGGCGCGTCCGATTGCTCGACTGGAGCCCGGCGATAAAGTAAGTGTCGAGGGACGAGTGGGGCAGTGGTTGAGGATACGTTCTCGACGTGGACGTGCCGGGTTCGTGTATGCTCAGGATATTGGTGAGCTTGAAGAGTTCAATGTGGACAGTTCTCCACAGTAGAAAAACGCCATAAAAAACGCCAGAGCACCGTAGCGCTCTGGCGTCTCTTAGTACGCTCGCATCAAGCTGAGTGCTTACTCGCTGTCAGCGGCAGCTGAGCTTTCCTCGTCGCTGTCCTCAGAGCAACTATCGTCCGAGCTGGCGTCCTCGGACTGAGTATCTGCGGAGGGCTCTGGGGTTGCCGCGCGAAGCACCTTTGACGCCTGGAGGCCCTTTGGACCCTCCTTTAACTCGTACTCTACCGTTTCGCCATCCTTCAAGGTTTTAAAACCTTCAGTGGCGATTACCGAGTAGTGGACGAAGACATCGCGGCCGCTTGAGTGGGCGATGAAACCAAAGCCCTTGGCATCGTTAAACCACTTGACCGTTCCCTTGAGTGTGCTGGATTCCGATTCAGACATAACAACTGGCTCCCGTAAAAAAACCACGGTAGAGAAAACCTACCATATTCAAATCAGGTTACAAGCGCGCATTTACTTTGTCGCACTTATCACCATGCATTTGAGATTCTAAAACAGGAGAGTTGGTTCCATATTTTTCGGAGATTTTACGAGGTTCCCACTCACTCAGAAGGTCAAGGGGTGCTTCCGCTGTGCCGCTGTAATGTGTGGTAGATCAATGTGTTAAGGAGATGTAGGCGGCTGGTCGATGCGAGCCATGAGCAGCTGTTTTGTGGTACTGTATGTGGGAAGGCGTATGCCTGGGTTTTGAAATCGTTGCCGCCATGAGTCGCCAAACAGGGGCTTATGTTGATGGGACACGACCGTTGTGATCCGAGTTGAGCGGGGTGTTGGACTCATGCGCCTCTTCTGCGAATTGCTAAGTTGCCGGTATTGTTGGTACTCTCTGGTGATGATAGCCGTGGCAGCGACCACGTGTAACCTGGCTGGTGCTCGTGAAAGGGTACTCATGAAAAGGTAATAGATGTATGGACTTTTTGAGTGATGTCCTTGAGAGCTTGCCGGAGCCTCTCTGCGTTATAACGCAGGGCGGTGAATGTCTCCACGCTAACGCAGCGTTTAGTCGTCTCGTGAAGTTGCCAGCCGAGGCGTTGCGTCACTGCGACGCTCGTGAGTTCTGGCCGTCGCTCAACGACCAACCAGATCTTAGTGGTGAGCATGCAGTTGAATTTCTGGATGGTGATGGCAGGTCCATTACTGCTCGGGTGTCATGTGCTGTTTCTAACGTGGTGGTGGTGCGGGTATTGGCGAGTGCGGCGCCGGGAGAATCGCTACAGCTACACCATAAGCAGCGTTTAGAAACCCTTGGTCTGTTGGCGGGAGGGGTGGCTCACGATTTCAACAACGTGCTCACCGGAATCCTTGGCCACGTGGCGTACCTCAAGCACGTTCTTCCCGAGCCACACAAGAGTTCTGAGTCGCTCATGGCGATTGAGGAGGGAGCGATTAAGGCATCAGCGCTTACCCAGCAGATCCTCAACTTTTCGAAGCTCGATGCCAGCGAGGAGCTGCAGCGAGTTGATGTGGACCAAGTGGTATCGCGCATCGGCGTGTTGCTCAAGTCGGCGATCCCTTCGGACGTAACTCTGCAGTTACCGCGGAATAACGGTGGATTCGCAGTTCTCGGTTCTGAGGTGCACCTCGCGCAGATTTTGATTAACCTTATTATCAACGCCCGTGATGCGATACAGGGGCGAGGTACGATAGGTGTGCGACTGTCTACTGAGGTAGGCCTCGATGAAGTGCATGAGATCTTTGGCCCCGAGCCAGCGGCCAAAGCCTATGGAGCGATTGCAGTCTCGGATACCGGTAGTGGGATGAGCGATGAGGTGAAGCAGCGTCTGTTTGAGCCGTACTTCACCACCAAGAATCAAGCGGGCACTGGGCTCGGGCTTTCAACCGTGCAGGCAATTGTAGCCAGGTTGGGAGGAGCGATCCAGGTTTTCTCTGAGGTCGGTCGTGGCACCATGTTCCGGGTGATCCTACCGCTTGTGTCCGAAGGCAAGGCGCAGGTTGCTGCACGTGAGAATAACCACGCAGTGCGCCGAGGTAGTGGCGAGCGACTGTTGGTCATAGATGATGAGGATGCGGTTCGTAATGTTATTGGCTTGAGCCTTTCTCATTTGGGCTATCAGGTTGACACAGCGCCATCAGGACTGGAAGGCATTGAGCAGCTGCGGGCCTCAAGTGGTGCGTACCAGTTGGTTATCTTGGATCTATTGATGCCGGGGTTATCGGGAGAAGAGACCTTCCAGCGATTGAGAGCTCTCAGTCCGGAGATCCCAGTGCTTATTGTCAGCGGATTCAGCTCTGAAAATGTAGTGCAGCGGGTGCTCGCTGATGGAGCGCGGGATTTCATACAGAAGCCTTTTTCGATCGAAGTTTTGTCCGAAAAAGTGAGGGGGTGTTTGAGTGATCCAGTCGTACGTAGTTAGAGCGATTCAGGTCAATCCAGGGCTAGTCCTATCGCCGATGAGCGGTGTGACTACGCGGCCATTCAGACGTCTGATTAAAGAGCTAAATCCCGGTGCTGTTGGTTTGGTGGTAAGCGAGTTCGTATCCGTTGAGGGTATGACGCGAGGCTCGCGGCGTACGCTTGAGATGATGAAATTTTCTGAAGAGGAGCGTCCGTACTGTGTTCAGATATTTGGCTACGATATCGACCGGATGCGCGATGCTGCTCTTATGGTGCAAGACATAGGGGCGGATATTGTCGATATAAATTGCGGTTGTCCCGCGCCTAAAGTTGTTAAGCGAGGCGGTGGGTGTGAGCTCATGCGTCAGCCAGACCACTTACAGTTGATTATCAGGGAAGTGCGCAAAGCGTTAACGATACCACTCACGCTTAAAATCAGAGCAGGATGGGATGAGGGGTCCCGCAACGCGATTGAGATCGCTCGAATGGCGGAATCTGAGGGAATTGAGGCACTCGCAGTTCATGGTCGAACCCGGGCGCAGCTCTATCGCGGGAGTGCCGATTGGGAACTAGTAGAGAAAATCGCTGACGCCGTGTCTATTCCCGTTCTCGGTAGTGGTGATGTTGTTGATAGGGCTAGTGCAGAGATGCGATTAAAGGGCAAGATTGCTGGCCTATTCATCGGTCGAGCAAGCATGTGGAACCCACTGGTGTTCTCTGAGATTCTGACTGGAGCATCGGATACCATCCGGAACGACCAGCACAAGATGCTTGCGATACTGTTTCGGTATATCGAATTACTGAGAGAGGATTTCCCAGAGACTTCGTGCGCCGGAAAGGTCAAGCAGCTCGCGTCTCAGATGTGTCGCGGGGCGCAGTGGCGTAAGAACCTACTCACTCTCAATTCTCTTGCCGAGCAGCTCAATCTGCTTGAGGCGGTGCGGGATGGTGGTTTTGGTATGCCTGGGGAACAATATGACATGGCTCACGGTGATGACGCTGAGGTGAGCTGCGATACGTACACTACTACCTAGAGTACAGATGGCGTAGAGTGGGGTTAGGACGTAGAGTTAGGGAAGTTAGGTTCATGGAGATAGCGAGTACGTGTTAAAGGTGACCTCAATCAGTCGTTCTTTCGGAGAGAAGGAGGTGCTTTCTGACGTTAGTTTTTCGCTTAAACCAGCGTCAATAAACGGCCTGATCGGTCCGAGTGGTGGCGGAAAGAGTGTCCTATTCAAGATTATCGCCAATACGTGTCGAGCGAATCGCGGTTGGGTGACCTTCCCGCAGGGTGCCACGCACAGAGATGTTGGGTTGATGTTCCAAGAGGGCGCCCTCTTCGATTCCCTCTCTGTCTACGATAATATCGCCTTTCCACTCGTTGGCGGTAAGGTTCCAACCACAGGACTGCCTCGGGGGCTGCGCCAGGAGGTGTGTGATAAGGTGAGTTACATCCTCGCTCGCGTTGGATTGACGAAGGCTGCTTATAAGATGCCCGGACAACTAAGTGGGGGCATGAGACGGCGAGTGTCACTAGCTCGGTCGCTAGTCGCTCGACCTAAGATCCTTTTGCTCGATGATCCAACGAGCGGACTTGATCCTGTAGTAAGTAGCCTAATCATGGATCTCATCGTAGAATTGCATCACGAGTACAAACCGACTACGTTCTTGGTTAGTCACGACCTGCGACGGCTGCTCCCGGTTGTAGATAGGATTCTTGGGCTGTTTGATGGAACCATCGCGTTTGATGGCACGTTAGCGGAGTTGGCGAACAGCGCACCTGCTTTTGTGCGAAGTTTTGTTTCGTGTCGTTTTGAGCTGCCAGCTCCGAATACGGCGGTCGAGTCACCGATTGTGCAATAAGGGCGTATATGAGGAAGTTTCAAGCGATATCTGAGGCGAGAGAGAAGTTTCTCAGCGGTATCGGTGTCCCCGAAAAAGGAGATTTCCATGTTGACTCGTTCCAACGTGAAGCGATCGATAACCTCATTAATGGAATCGACACCCTTGTCGTTGCACCGACCGGATCGGGAAAGACCTATATCGCGATAGAAGCCATGAGGAGCTTACTTGCCCAAGGTAAACGCGCTATCTACACTACCCCGCTCAAGGCGCTCTCTAATACCAAATACTCTGAGTTTCAGCACACGTTTGGTCCGCGAAACTCTGTGGGACTCTTGACCGGCGATCGCAAGATCGAGGGTGATTCAGATGTAGTTATCGCGACTACTGAGATCTACCGTAATGAGTTGTATCGCGGTGATGTGCGCTACTCTCTCGTTATTCTTGATGAGGTTCACTACATTGCCGATCCACAGCGGGGGCCGGTGTGGGAGGAGAGCATCATCCTGACTCCGAGTGAGTCAACACTCTTGATGCTCTCAGCGTCGATCTCAAACGCTGAAGAGATAGCGGCATGGATCGAGGAGGTTCGAAACAAGGAGTGTCGGATCGTCATGAAACGTGACCGTCCGGTCGAGCTACGCTATGGATTCCTGCATCCTCGGTTTGGGGTTATTCCGCTGAGTGATGAGAAGGGGCATCTGTCGCCGGAAGTGTCTCACTATTACGGTTCTAACGAAGTAGATATGTTTGGCATGCGCGTGCAGGGCGCTGGAGAGGGCCGTGGCAATAGTGCTCGTGGTGGCCGAGGTGGCGATGGCCGCGGTAGAAGCCAGGGGAGAGGCGAGAGTAGTCGCAGTTCTCGTAGTAAGCGCAGGAGGTAGTGTCGCATGTTTAATGATTTTCCAGCGCATATAATATTACGTGAGCTTGAGCGGGATAATCTCCTGCCTGCGATCCTTTTCAGAACAGCGCGTAAGCAGTGTGATGCGGATGTAGAGAGTCTAGCCCGTAATGACCAAGCCACTTTGACTCCAGAACAGCAGCAACGGCTAGAGGCAGAGATCCAGAAGGTCATAGCCAAGTACGGATTTGAGCCAGAGTTCATCACCGGGTATCCCCAATACAGGGCGCTGACTGTGACTGGCGTTGGTGCGCATCACGCCGGGCAGCTGTTGATTTGGAGGCTCCTCCTTGAAGAGCTGATGTCTCGTAGTATGCTCAGGCTTCTTGTGGCAACCGGAACGGTTGCCGCAGGAGTCGATTTCCCTGCAAGAACAGCAGTAGTCACTGCGCATAGCCGTAGAGGATCTGAGGGCTTTAGTGTGCTCTCTGCCGCGGAGTTCCAGCAGATGGCTGGTCGCGCCGGCCGCAGAGGCAAGGATGCCGTTGGTGTGTGCGTGATAACGCCGAGCCGCTTTTCTGATGCACGTGTGTTGCTTGAGGTCTCGAAGCGGCCTCCGGAGCCGCTTCGTTCGCAGTATTTTGCGGCCCCATCGACCGTGTTAAATCTGCTCAAATACAGAAATGTTGATGATCTGCAATTTACGGTTGAGCGAAGCCTTGGTTCGTTCCTTGACAGGAATGGCGCCAGTCGTCTTAGACAGCAAGCCCTCGTCGACCAGGAGTCGATAGATCTTGATACCTCACTCAAAGGCGAGAAGCGGAAGAAGGCAGAAAAGCGAGTGAGGCGGACGTTACGAGAAGCTGATGAGCTTGAACAACGGCAAGAGGTATCGCTCGCAGCATCGCTCAATGGACTGCGGGCTCTTGGATACGTTGAAGGTGGCAGTTTAACCGAGAAGGGCGCGTGGGCTGCTGAGCTGTGCACGAGTTTGGTGCTGGAGCTTGGGGAATCTATCGATTCTGGGCTCTTTGATGACTGTGCTCTCTTTGAGCTCGTCGGACTTATCGCAAGTATATCCGGAGATCCACATCGGCCGTACTTTAGACTCAAAGAGAACCCGATTAAGTCTGAATTTTTTAATTCGATGAGCCAGATCGTTGAACGGGTCA
>JBIKKR010000239.1:0-3014 GCA_044360225.1 Bdellovibrionota bacterium
TAGCAGTACTGGAAGAGAAAAAACCGGGCGAACCGTAAGGTAATTTACCGCTGACTGTCGGACCGAGTGCCCCCCCGCCACTCGAAGCAAAATAACAAACGCCGCGAACAAATCTAGCCACAGATTGCCTTAGGTCTGATGGCACTGACTCTCTGTCAAGTTGTGCACAATAACCCATAAAAATAGCCCAATTACCCGTAGGCTGCCTGCCGTTCAAGACAGAAATAATTGAAGCTATAGAACCATCCGGGATAGTCACTCTTGGGTCGGCCTGCTCCCTGGTATACGTGAGCCTACTAAATTGAGACATACTTTCTCCTATACCTGGCTTGAAAGCTCAAAATAGCGGGATTTGCACAACAGCGGCACCCTATCTCTCAAACCTTAACCAGGGGATAGTAACTCTGATCGTCGGCCATAAATCCTCCCGCTGGACACCGTAGTTTTTTCATGCTACGGTGTAGCGAATGTCACTGGGAGTTGAGGATTCAGATCTAAGCTGGTTGCGAGAGCGAATTTCCGCTGGGGGAATCACGCGATCTCGATTGTCGGTAGAGCTAAGCGAGCGCAAGGGCTGGCGCGATGGTGTGGGACGACTGCGAACGATGGCGGCTCGCGTCCTGCTGGGACGGCTGCACCGAAAATCGCTCATCACCTTACCAGCTGCGGCTCGGGCTGTACCCGCGTATCGGCGACCTCAATCGGTAACGCAACAAGAAGCCCCGCCCGTGGAATCTTCTCGGGAGTCAATCGAGAGCTGGTCGCCACAGGATGTCACTCTGATGCTCGTTGAGCACGCCAAGGATAGGAAAATATGGCGTGAGATGATGGATAAACATCACTACCTTGGATCGGGCCCCCTATGCGGCGCACAGCTGAAATATCTCGTTTACATAAAAGACACTGCCATCGGCGGACTCTCCTTCTCCTCGGCAGCGTATGCCCTTGGTGCACGAGATAGCTGGATTGGGTGGAGTGCGGCAGCTAGAAAGTTGAATCTTAACCGAGTGATTTGTAACAGTAGGTTTCTGTTAACCAGTAAGCTTCCAAATCTGGCTTCCCATGTGCTATCCGCCATCAGTAGTCGATTAGCCAACGACTGGGATTTTCGATATGGAGTCAGCCCGTTGTTAGTAGAGACGTTTGTAGATAAGGAGCGATACGCCGGCACCTGTTACAAGGCAGCAAATTGGATCTATGTTGGAGAGACCACGGGTCGGGGGCGCAACGACACGGGACATACGAAATCCTCCTCCATCAAACACATCTTTGTTTTTCCTCTCTCACACTCATGGCAAAAAGTCTTGTGTCGCGAGCCGGTTAAGGAGCTATTTGATGAGAAATCATGGACCACAGTCGAGTTTGGTTCTATAGACCTCGGTGATGCACGACTGAAAGAGCGCGTTATGACTATCGCTGAGGATTTTTTTGCTAAGCCTACGGCTAATATTCCTGAAGCATGTGGCAGTAGGGCAAAAACTAAGGCAGTCTACCGGTTGTGCGCTATGCAGACAGCGACTATGGAAACATTACTCTCGGGACATACTGAAGCTACACTTGCACGGTGCGCTAAGGCGCCTCGTGTGTTTGCTATACAAGATACAACGACTCTCAACTATACCACCCATCCAAGGACCGATAACCTCGGTCCGATTGGAAGTTTTGGTGCGCAGGCTACTTTAGGGCTTCTACTGCACAGTACCTTTATGCTCAATGAATCTGATACCCCTCTTGGGTTGCTCGATGTGCAGTGTTGGGCACGTTCTACCGAATCGGAGAGTTACGGCAAAGCAGATGAGCGTTATGACCTGCCGATTGAGCAGAAAGAGAGTTACAAGTGGGTTAAAGGTTTTAACGCAGTTGTTGAAGCAGCACATAGAGCTTCAAATACTGAATTTGTGGTGATGGGAGACCGAGAAGCTGATATTTTTGAGTTATTTGAGGCGCACCGCTCTCAAGCCCCCCGGAACGTAGAACTTCTTGTGCGTGCGTGTCACCCGAGGAAGATTTGCCTTGATTCAGGAAACGGAAGCTACCTGTGGGAATATGTCCAGGAGCAACCCAGTTGTGGTGAGATGGTCATCCGGGTGCCTCGTCGTGGGAATCGAGCGGCTCGAGATGCAAGATTAGAGCTGCGATTTTCCGAGGTGAACGTTGTTGCCCCAGATAAGCCGAACACCAAGAAGTATAGCCCCGTTCGCTTGTACGCGATCGCCGCAGAGGAGGTGTGCGCTCCGGAGGGTGTAGAGCCTCTTAAATGGCTCCTGCTTTCTACGGCAGCGGTTACTACTTTTGAGGAAGCTGTGGAGAAGCTAGGGTGGTACACAAAGCGGTGGCATATAGAGGTCTTTCATCGGACGCTTAAGAGTGGCTGCCGAATTGAGAATCGACAACTAGGATCTGCACATAGCATTCAAGCAGCGTTGAGTATTGACCTTGTCGTGGCATGGCGCATATTTCACCTAGCCAAACTTGGGCGTGAGGTTCCTGATTCTCCCTGTACGGTGTTTTTCGAGGATTGCGAATGGAAAGCGCTGATGTGCTTTGTTAAAAAAACGCCAATTCCTCCCGATACTCCTCCGACTCTTAAGGAGGCTCTGATTCACGTTGCTACGCTTGGCGGCTTTCTTGGACGAAAACGAGACGGTATGCCGGGAACTCAAACGCTCTGGAGAGGAATAGAAAGATTGAGCGACATTACTTTAGCCTGCGCGATTTTTTTAGACTCAACATAACGGTATCCAGCAGGGGGACTTATGGGTAAGGACCAGTACAGAGGGGCAACCCTAGCCTAGGGTGCACATTCTATCCCTTCTTTGGTCACCTCAAAGTGTGTGACACAGGCACAACTGTTTCTACTGAACACACTCAAACACCGCTACGAGCTATCTGCATGCTTCTTAACCCGTCCAAATCTCTTAATTTAAGCAGGTCGGAGCGTTGAAAACCAGATTTGACCCCTCATTCGACCCACAAATGCATCGCTCATTGGGGATTTAACAAAGCTTGAAATC
>JBIKKR010000241.1:0-2983 GCA_044360225.1 Bdellovibrionota bacterium
CCACGGAGCATTGGGGGAGATGCTGCTATTCCTCAGAGCCAGCTTGAATTCTCTGTGCCGAGTGATTTTGAGGAGACGGTAGCGATCTCGCACAATGAGCTGCCGGATCTTATTGGAGCAGTCCTCGCGCAGGGTGCTAGTGCCAAGCCCGAGCGTGATCTACTGGGGAAGGCCGCGCGAGCCCTTGAGGAGGGCGGGTTCTTTGAGTGCTACCATCTGGCGCGCACCGCACGACTGGCGAATCCTCAAGACCAAGCTGCGTGGTTTTATGAGCTCTTCGCGCTTAGTTTTTTTGGGGATCCTAACCAGGCCCTTGAGCTCTACGAGCACTATCCAGCGCGTGGCAGTGCAGACTCGCAGGCACAGCTCCTAGCTGCTCGGTACCGACTCTTACTCAAGCAATTTAACGAAGCTCGTACGATTCTCCACACCCTCTCATTTAACGCGGAGGTCGGAGCCCTGGCATCGTGTGAGCTTGCGCGGTCGTTTCTGATCGAAAAACACTATGCACGTGCACGCGACGCGGCTCATGCGGCGATTCAGAAAGCCCCCGCGCTCAATGAAGGCTACCTCCTGCGTGGAATAGCTCTGCGGGGGATCTCGTATGAGGCGGGCGATGCTGATGGGCTGCGCGAGTCCTACAGTGATTTCGAGCGGGTTGCCAAGCGCGGGGGATATGCTGCAGCGGAGGCTTTGTATCATGCTGGCACGGTGTGCGCCCGGCTTGGCGCGCTGGTCGAGGCTGAGACTGCGTTTCGTCAGTCGCTGTTTCAGCGTGATAGGCTCTCGGCCCGCGATGCTCTGATCCGCATGGCATGTGCGCAAGAGAAGCGGGTCGAGGCGGCTTCGGAGTTGCGTTCTCTTGAGCTGCTGGCACCGCATTATGGTCGGCAGTTAAGAGGCGAGTTGGGAGCAGCTGTTGTAGTGGAGAGCTCGGAATCACAGTCGTCGAAACAGAACGTGACTATCGCCGGTGCCACGACTGAGGTCCGCGAAAGTGCCGAGCTGTGGTCGGCTCACATTGAGGACTCGGTGAGAGCTGCGCACGCACTGCTTAGGGCATGGGAGGTGCCCGTACGTAATAGCCCTGCTGACTGCATCCTCTTTGATGATCTTATTAACCGGTATGCTCCGGATGGAGATTTTCCTCTGGAGGGTGGATTCTCAGCGCTGGGTAAGGCCGGGCACGAGATGGTTGCTCGGGTGCTTGCGCTGCATATAGGCGATCTATTGGTTTCAGGTGGGGTAGCAACGTGGGGAGAGTCGCATCGCGAGCAGTGCGCGGTAGTTTCTCATCGTATGGGCGTAGCGATTCCGCTTGAGCCTTTCGTCAAGGAGCGGGTGCTCTTGGGAGCTAGCGGCGACAATTTCTCTTCGCTAGAGTCTCTTGTTATGGAGCTTGAGGTTCTCACCCCTGGGCGGTTCGTGGCCCCGGCGCTTGAGTGGTGGTATCCGGCGTCCCCGGAGCGTGTACGAGACTTTGAGGGTGAGGTTAGTTGGGTCTCTGACGTGCTGCAGGGGGAAGGCCTCAGGATGTCGGGAGAGCTTTCTGATTTAGAAAATCTCGATCAGTGGATTGAATCGGCTTTTGAGCCTGGCGGGACGATACGCGATGGGGCGCTGCAAAAAATTGGTGGAAGTCTCGATCGTTTCATAGCAGCCCTGGGATTGTTAGTAGGCCAGAGGATTGTAGGGATCGCTGGGGCAGAGTGGTATGATCACGAAAAGTCCGAGGGTGTATCACTCGTAAATGAAGAGCTGGGGCGCGTATTTCCGATCGCTCGGATACAACGTCGTGTATACTTAGCGTCTGCGGCGGATTACTCGTGCAAGCTTACCAGTCTAGCTTGGTCGGTTGCGGTGGCTGCTGTAAGTAGCGAGGTAAGGAAGGGGACCCTCGTTGGGTCCGAGGATGTGCGCAGGGCGCTGGTTAATCTCCTACCAAGTATCGGATCATTTCCAGAAACGGAGTTGTCAGGTGTGGTGAATTCGTTATTAATAGTGCCAAGGTAGGTTGAAATCGCGCTCGGTCGTGTGCATATCTGATTTTTTACGTGGCTGTGATAGCAAGTTAGTGTAGTGGGTACTGGGGCAAAACGATGATTGAAGTGGTAAACTTGTCAAAATCGTACGGAGACTACATCGCCGTATCGGATGTCAGTTTTTCGGCAGATAAGGGACAGATCGTTGGTTTTCTTGGACCAAACGGCGCTGGTAAGACAACGACCATCAGGATGCTCGCAACGTATCTGCCGCCGACATCGGGCAAGGCCTCCATCGCCGGGTACGATGTCGTCTCTCAGGCAGACGAGGTGCGTAAGCGGATCGGCTACCTTCCGGAGAATCCACCGCTCTATCCAGAGATGACGGTGCGAGAGTACCTTAAGTTTATAGCAGAGATAAAGGGAGTAGCGCGGGCGTCGATGGCGGAGCGGATCGATCGAGTCATGGAGCAGTGCTTTATCACAGACGTGCGCAACAAGCTCTGCCAACACCTATCGCGGGGATACCGCCAACGGGTGGGGCTGGCCCAGGCGATTATCCACGAGCCTGAAGTCATTATCCTTGATGAGCCGACCAGCGGACTTGATCCGAAACAGATAATAGAGATTCGTCAGCTAATTCGCTCTCTTGGCGAGTCGCATACCGTATTGCTGAGCACGCACATCCTACCAGAGGTCTCGATGGTGTGTAACAAAGTAGTCATTATTAATCGTGGGCGAGTGGTTATCGAGAGCATGTTAAACCAGCTCACCAAGGATAAGGATCTTGAACAGATCTTCCTTGAAAGCGTGAGCCGCGAGGAGGAATCGGAGCTTCAGCGGGAGATTAGTTTGGCTTCGTAACGGTAGTGGTGGCCAGGAGCCGTGATAATCGGCGGCTCGCACATGCCGCGTGAGTACAGAGTAGGTGAGAGAATAGACTATGAGAAATATAATAGCGATCTGTAAGCGAGAGTTGCTTTCTTTTTTCGTTTCGCCGA
>JBIKKR010000240.1:0-2983 GCA_044360225.1 Bdellovibrionota bacterium
CCTTTTAAGCTGGGGCGTTTGCAGGTTGGTCAGGTTCGTGTGCTCACTCAAAAAGAGTATGAGGATGCGCGAATGAAGGTGTTGCGTAGCAGGGAGCAAACCGCCGCTGAGACCAATGTGCGGCCCACGACTGGACGGGTAGCTGCTGAGCAGGGAGTACAAGGACGGGGATCTGCTGGGAAGAGATCGAGTGGCCGAGGGGCCGATGGACGCGCAGGCGATGCGAGGCCTCGTCAACGCCATTCCGAGGGTGCTTCTCCTAGCAAGCGTCGTTCAGATCGTCGCGGTCCGGGCAGGGCTTCTACTCGACGCGTTCGTGAGCGGTAAGGAATAGCGGAATAGCGGAGAGCGGGAAAACCGTTCGTTGACATCATTGCAAAGTCATTATAGCGTTGGCGCGCGTCGATTATTATTGGTGGGTCTTAGTCGTTATTTTGCGATGCCCTAATAATCTTCGGACAATTTGTTAAGTCACGAGGTATACACCTAGAAAAGCCGTTTGTGGTTGCTAGGCGAGCAGAGGAGTTTATGGTAGAAGTGAAGAGCGAGGTCGGTCCTGGTGACAGGGAGAGGGCAGATGCTTCTGTGTCCGGGTTTGACGATGAGATCCAAATATTATCAAGGATGGCCGCAGGAGCCTCGCTAAATCTCCCGCCTGCACAGCTAGAGCTGCTCGAATCGCGGTCTCCTAGATGGGTAGATTTTGATAATAGGGAAGAGCTGTTGAGACTACGGGAGTTCGTGAATAAAACCGCCGGACAGCAACAGTAAGAGCATAAGCCAAAGTTACGAAAGTAAAAACATCTTCATCGTCAGCTTCCCTGGCGGAGTCATGTTCGGCCTCGGTGGTTTTCATTAAATCGCTCCAAAAATCCGCGAAACCTATTGTTTTCTTCAACAAGTTGGACGACACGTGGCCGCGCATTGTGTCCCGGCCAGCATGCTAACTCTTTCGAGTCGATAGCGGGAGAATGGCGATGCCTTGCTGAAGCCACTCTGGGCGGCTCGCCAATTGCCTTACACCACCACCCGTTGTAGCCTCCACCGGTATGGGCAATTCAACAGTAGATCACGTTGATTACGATACCCTTGATTGGGCCAAGAACCGTTTCATCGAGGCGGCGCGCAGCACAACGCGCTTTGCCGAGCGTTTTGGGTATATTCCTCAAGAAAATTTCGGTGCCAGTGCAAACATCTTTACCCTTGAGCTTCCGCCACACCTAACAAAAGGTCTCTCGCTCTCCCTTGTGCCGGAGGGTTTGGGAACTGCAGACGATGCTCGCCCTGAGGATCTCTCAACCTCAGAGCTGCTTGAGTTCTGGTACAATATCGGAATTAAGACGGTCTCTGTGATGACCAACGATGCAGCATCGAGTGGGCTTCAGAGCATCGTTATCGGGCTCTATCTCCCTTCGAGCACTCCTGAGTTGGTATTTACTCGTGAGTTCATGCAGGGATTTCTGGACGGCTTTGTGGCCGGGTGCAAGGAGGTCGGGTGTGTGTATTTATCAGGAGAGACCCCGCAACTTAAAACCAAGATCGTTCCGGGTAAGCTCGATATCGCAGGCGCTGTATTCGCGATCATTCCACCGGGCCAGGAGCGGATAGGGGAGGTAAAGAACCTTGGGGTAGGAGACAAGATCGTGTTGATCGAGAGTTCCGGTCCACACGAGAACGGATTTACCTCGCTTCGCGATCTGGCGGGCAGGTTAGAGCACGGGTATCGCACCCGTATCACTGCTGATGGACCTGAGTACTGGAGAGCCATCAACGCTCCATCGCGGCTCTATACCCCAGTTATTCAGCAGCTCTTGAAGGACGGAGTGCCGCTTACAAACGTGGAGAATATTACAGGGCATGGCTGGCAGAAGGTCATGCGCGCAAAGAGGTCTCTACGCTATAGGATTAGTGCTTTTCCGCCGATTTCGCCGGTGTTTGAATTCGTTCGTCATCAGCTCCAGATATCGTACGACCAACTCTTCACCATATTTAATTGCGGGTCCGGTATGGCGGTGTTTGTGCCTGATGACGCAAGCGCAGCAAAGGTCGTAGCGGCCTGTGAGGCTCGTGGTATGCGAGCTGTGAATGCAGGAGTCGTTGAGGATGCTTCGCATCGCGAGGTCGTTATCGAGCCGCTGGGGATCACCCTTTCCGGCGAGGGGTTCGCCCTCGGGAAGTAGGGCGAGTCGGCGTTAAGCGATCCCACATCTCCTCAAAGAGTGCCTGAAATGATGTGTATAAGTTCTGGTGAGTGATCTTTACGGCAGCTGGAGAGGTCGGCGAGTAGTCGATGAGCAGGAGCATCCCATCGACCAGGATTAGATCTGTTAGGTAGCGACATTGGGCCGATAGGACGCGGATCTCATGATTGGGGTTTTTGATTTGCTTGCGATACCAGGTGCGCTGTGGTCCATCGACCAATATCTCTCGAATGCGTGGCTGGTTTACTGCGGTGCGTTTCAGGTAGTCGGCAATCAACGCACATGACTTTTCCCGTCGTCGTAAAAGAGATCGTGGAGGGAGGATTTAGAGAGATACAACGCTCCCGTCCAGCAGCCGTTGATAGCGCAAACCTTACGGGAGGCATTACGCGTTACGGAACGCCGACAGAACGCCAGGACCACTCATGGGCGTGTCCTCAAAGTGTACGGCGATTGCGCTACGCTCGAATCACAACTTGAAAACTGCTGAGCAGTTGCGATTTAGCATGTAATACATGCGCCTCAGCAGTACGCCTCATGGTGACTCTGTGTTTTAAAGCGCGGCCTGGCTTGCTCTGGTCTCCGTTTCGATGTATGCTCTCTCTCTCGCTTGGTCATATCTTATTACCTGCGAGATTCTTGTTGCGAGATTCTTGTTGCGGGGTAGAGCAGCCCGGTTAGCTCGTCAGGCTCATAACCTGGAGGTCGTGGGTTCAAATCCCACCCCCGCTTCCATAATTCTCCTATCCGAACTTGGCCGAGCCAAGATTCGGATGACGGGT
>JBIKKR010000242.1:0-2976 GCA_044360225.1 Bdellovibrionota bacterium
TCCCAACACCAACCTTGCGCGCTGCTTCACCTGCAAGAAGAACTTTAACACCATTGACCTCGTAATCCGTGTCATTGGCTGCTCATTTCTCGATGCCGTAAAGAGCCTTTCAATGTGGCTCCCTAAGTAACCGCTTCAACCTTACCAAGGGTTGATAGCTGATCAATTCACCCCCCCATACCCTCAGAAGTTCCTAAAAAATACCCCATCACATCGCGCCCCAATCATACCCAAACCGCTCTATCAAGACGTCGGTGCTTAAAGTCGGAGTTTAGAGACCTATTTTGGTCGGCGACAACAAGGCAGGAGGTTGTTGGGCGTTTGGGGGTAGGCGGAGATCGGAAATCAGAAGGATTCAGCAGCGAAAGTTCGGTAGCACGGTCTTAGCTTTCCGCCCCTCCTCGAATAGGATCTGCGATGCACTACTACCCTGTCATTTGACCCAAGTCTTGGTTCGATGTCCTCACAGCTGCACCAGCGCTTGGCAAGAGGAGCGATAAACTAAGTTAACCGATTGAATTTATGAGAGTTAAATCTAGTATGTACCAGGGATGCGGGCTCCAACACAATCACAAAAGTGCAAGCAACCTTAGCCGCTCACAAGAGAGGGATCTTCTTTATCTACAGGCACCCCAACCTCTGGCTCCTCGACTTCCGGCTCTTCGTGCTGGCCGTTATACTGGATAGTCAAACCGTAATGGTTTAAGTTTCTACTGTCCGGCCAGAAATTTTCCCTAGCCTCAAAGTCTGGGATTAGACCAATATTATTGAACGATTTACCTGATAAGCAGCGCAGTATATCTTCAGGTCTATAACCATTCAATCCATTCTGGTCTTGCGGCAGGTTGCGCTCGCCTAGAGTGGGAACCACAAATTCACGGACTATTTTCAAAATCCACGGTGCTACTATTATCGGCGGCGGCGAGTGCGATAACAACCCGCGCAGATCATTTATAGCTGAACTACCTGGCTCGCGCGTCTTTAAGAAGACATTCACGTTCCCTGGCAATCTAAATGAAGGACTGTCAGTAATCACGCAGGCTAAATCTGGCAAACTGATGTCATGCAATTGCTCATCACTAACTACTCGAACCTTCTTCCATCCAACTACCCCGCACACGTCCCGCAGAAGTTGCTTCCACTGTTCCTTCACTGAATCCAATTTAAGATCCCTGACTACAAGGTCGAGCAGCGTTCCATTCTCAGTTTTGATGAAACCATTCAAGGCCTCCGAAACCTCCTTATGCAGCGGGCCTTCAATTTCGCGGGTAAAAAACTGATCTAGAGTAAATATCACCTCAACGCCTGGGACTCGCATGAGGATCTCCAAAAGGACCTTCCGTGCCTTGTCACTAAAAACCAAGTCGGCATCCTTGAATTCTAGCCTTACTGCACTTTTCGTTTGTATTTCTTTGGCTGCAGCATCAATCGGTGCCGCCCAAGCCGCGTCACCAGTGAGAGTCTTCTCTAGATCGTTAGTCAGTGTAAGGGCTCCACTATACTCGTTCACATGCCTTAGGGCCTCGTTTTCAATTCGTGTCCCTGAGAGATTTGGTGGCTTAACGGCCTCTGGGAAGAGCGCCCGAAATGCTGCAGAGATTTGGAACATTCCATCACTACTGCTGTTGCGATCATCCCGGCAGACCTGCAATACCTGCAGCACGTCTCTCACTATCGGGGCGGTCTCTGGCTTAAGCCTTGCAAGGTCAAAAAGCACTCTCTCTATTTCCTGGTAGAATGAAATTTCCTTTGTTGATACCTCATCCATTGATTGCTCTGCACAATATGAAAACAGCTCAATTCCCAGATTATTTTTGATAGCCTCCAGGGCGCTTGAACATTCATCCGACAGCCCTCCGCGGCGCAGAGCCTCTATACACAACAGGTCGTGTACAAGCCAACACACCGAACCTCGCAACCCGGTCGGACTATAGCGGTCTTCAAAGCTGCCATCAACGCAATGCAAATACTGCTTAAACGCGAAAAATTCGAGAAATTCAGCCTTCGTGGGGGGCTCCCAGAAGTCGTTGTGTATAATTGCCAGAGCACCAATAAAACCGATTATGTGTTGAGAAAAATACTTACCTCCAAGTTCACGCAAGAGCTCATATTCTCCCTCAGCGTTCGCAGGTCTGGGAACCTCCCTTAGCACCTCTCTGGCACGGTTGAGGCAGAGCTGTGGATCCATGGCATCGTGCCACGGAAGGGCAATTGTTCGTGTCTCGGAAAATCTATTAATTGCCTCCACATCAATACTAAGGGACGCACACAGGTCCTTTATTTCCCCGTGAATTTTGCGGAGAGCTGCTACATGTTTATCCAGATCGGGTGATAAATTAGCCATATATCGTATCCTTTAATCAAACGAACCCAGGATATGGATTGCTCGTTGGTTTTAATCGTTATGGAGCCTTTCCAGCTGAATGTGCTGTTAATGACCTTACCCAATAGGGCCTCCATCCCTGGTACATACTAGATTTAAACCCCATAAATTCAGTAGTTTACCTTGGCGCCCACGCTTTGTTTATAAAGCAAATGTGTGACAGTAGAAACATCGGCTCAAGACTTAGCTCAGGACTTAGGTTCAATGGCGCGGTACTAGTACGCCGCAGTTCTTTTTCGAAGAGAGGCGGAAAAGTAACCCCGCACCAGAGCCTTTTCGCCTACATAGTCCTTAACTTAATGGCCGTGAGTATGTACCAGGGATGGAGACCAGGGATGGAGGCACCAACTCGTGGGGGGTGCAGATTTACTGAAGCAGATTCGTGATAACTGCGGATACATCATAAAGGCAAACAATTCTAGGCCGTTGGGCAACGAGCAGATTTTATGCTACGTTATCATAAAAATAGGAAAATCAATCGCTTTTCTGTAAGTAGCTGAACTCTGGTAGCCGTTCGAAGATATTGCGATGATTGTTAGGATGTTCCAGCCGAGATCGCAGAGAGTAGGGTCGAAAAGTGGGGTTTGCGGCCT
>JBIKKR010000243.1:0-2932 GCA_044360225.1 Bdellovibrionota bacterium
TCAGTTGATGAATCGTGCCTAACCGGTGAGTCGTTCCCGTGTGACAAACAACCCGGAACGCTCCCAGCGGAGACCCCGCGCGAGCAGCTGCACAACGCAGTATTCATGGGGAGTCACGTGCTAAGCGGTGAAGCAAGAGTTGTTGTTTGCTCTACTGGGAGCCGCTCTACATACGGAGTGATCGCAGCCCATGTCCTGCAATTGCAGCCCGCTACAGAGTTTGAGCTGGGCATTCGTCGGCTCGGATACTTTATGCTTGAGGTAGCTGTTACCCTCTCGCTTGTTGTGCTCGTTATCAACCTCTCGTATGAGCGCCCTGCTCTCGATGCGCTGCTATTTACCTTGGCGCTCTTAGTGGGAATGACACCGCAGCTACTCCCCGCGATCGTCACCGCTACGTTGGCACAAGGTGCGCACACCATGGCTCAAAAGAAAGCCATCGTGCGACGCCTCACAAGTATCGCCGATCTTGGTGGGATCTCTATTCTGTGCACGGACAAGACCGGCACGCTCACTGAGGGAGTCGTACGCTGGGAACGCTCGCTTGCATGCGATGGCAGCGAGAGTGAGCAGACGGCTCTCTATGCACACCTCAACGCTCTTCACGAGACGGGTTTTTCAAACCCAATTGATGATGCGCTGCGCGCGGTTTCGATACGCGGAGCCGACAACTACAGCAAGTTCGATGAGATCCCGTATGACTTTAGTCGCCGTATGCTCTCGGTTCTTGTTCAGTCTGGTGCTGACAGGATTATGATCACCAAAGGAGCCTTTAATGAGGTTCTCGCTGCATGCTCGCTCGCAGCATGTGGCACTGGCGGTACCGTTGCAATCGATCAGGTCCGTGGCCAGTGCGATGATCTGTTTCACGCCCAAAGCCGTGCAGGATGCCGCTGTCTCGGCGTGGCGTACAGACATCTTGGTAATAACGAACTACTTTCGAGATCATCTGAATCAAACATGATCTTCTGTGGGTTAGTAACCTTTACAGATCCTCCCCTCTCAACAGCGATTACGAGTGTTCAGGCGCTCGAAGCGCACGGCATAACCTGCAAAATGGTTACCGGAGACAACCGATTTGTCGCCGCTAAGGTCGCCACTGACCTAGGAGTTCTTGAGCCAACCTCTCTGATGACTGGCGCAGAGCTTGATACACTAAACTCAGAGGCGTTGGCACGAGCAGCTCGCGATATTGATATATTTGCCGAGGTTAACCCGATTCAAAAAGAGCGAATAATTCGCGCTCTTAAACTGAGTGGAGCAGGCGTTGGATATCTCGGAGATGGAATCAACGATGCGGCGGCTCTCCGAAGTGCCGATGTCGGGATCTCTGTAGATACCGCCACGTCAGTAACCAAGGAAGCCGCTGATATTCTGCTGCTCGATAAGGATCTCGGGGTTTTACTCGATGCCGTACAGGAGGGGCGTCGGGCGTTTGCAAATACTTTGAAGTACATCCTGGTAACCACGAGTGCAAACTTCGGCAATATGTTCTCTGTGGCCGGGGCATCACTCTTTGCTGACTTTTTGCCTATGCTGCCTAAGCAGATCCTGCTGCTGAACATCCTCTCTGACCTTCCAGCTATGGCGCTCGCTGCCGACCGTGTCGATCCAGAGATGATCCGCCGCCCTCTGCGCTGGAGCACGCGGTCTGTCGGTGTATCAATGGCAGTGTACGGCCTCATCAGTTCGGTCTTCGACTACCTAACCTTTGGCACACTCCTCATGCTCGGCGCCCCTGCTCCGCTCTTTCGAACCGCATGGTTTATTGAATCCGTGCTCTCTGAGGTCTTTATGCTGCTTGTTCTAAGAACGTGGAGGCGATTCTGGCAGAGTCGTGTCGGCGAGGCGCTCGTTGTTGCGTGTGTCCTGGTTCCTGTGGCAACCGTGCTCCTTCCCTACACTCGACTTGCAGAGGCGCTGGGATTTGCGGCGCTGAGTGAATCATATCTGATCCTAGTGGCAACAATTCTAGCCGCCTACATCGGTGCGTCTGAGGTGGCCAAGGGGTTGTATCGGCGACAACGGATTGAGTCTGGGGATTGGGGGGAGGTATGATCACACAATCTCTTCCCCATCTCGCCACACGCCGGCGACCCTCTTTCGGCCAAGCACCTAGAATCAACTGCTTACCAAAAAGCGATCGATCTTCTTGGCAATCACCGAGAGAAGATGCAGTTCAGGCTTCTGTCGAATCCCACATAACTGGGTTCAACTATGTGGGATCCGCACCCCCTAAACTGGGCTCAGTTATGTGGGATCGATCTATTCAAAACTGGGGTCAGTTATGTGGGACGTAACACCAACCTCGGTGAGGTCTTGCTCGTTGGAGAGGTTGCCGATCTTGTCCTTGATTATCCTGCTTATTTCATCAGCACGTATGTCCATATCTTCCTTACCTCGTATCTAAAACTTTCCCCAGGAACTGTTAACGCACCAACTGCAACGCCATGCGCTGCAACGTGCCCGCTACCGATCGATCGAGATACCTGTCTCCGAGCCGAATCGTGAGACCTCCCAAAAGCGACGGATCGCTCTTAACTTGCAACGTCAGGTGTCAAAGGATTTTCGATAGTTTGATCGTTGAGAATTGGTTTCTTGGTCCCCTCCGCAAGGAGGGGTTGGGTCCATTGATCCTTGGTCCTTTGATCGAAAAATTTTCTACTTTAGCTGATTCCTTTGGTCATACGCGCTCTGTAGAAACGCAGCTAAGAGGTCGGCACGCTCTTCGTCCAGCGGTAAGGGGGCGGTCTTCTCGTCATCGTACGAGAAGGTGCGCGCCTCCTGCTGTAGCCCGAGAACCGTCATGACCCCGTTAAATGGGCTTCCTTTCTTCCCTCCCTCACTCCTTGTCTTGAACTGAACAGTACTCTGCCCAAGGGTTTTGGAGATGTACTCTGCTGTTTCCACCGTCTCGGGCCGAAGATCGACA
>JBIKKR010000098.1:0-10831 GCA_044360225.1 Bdellovibrionota bacterium
ACTCGTAACATGGCAACGGGGGCTTCAACGGCCGATCTGACCATTATTCTTATCGACGCCCGCAAAGGTGTTCTGACCCAGACGAAGCGACACTCATTCATCGCGTCATTGCTCGGTGTTCCGCGCCTTCTGGTGTGTGTGAACAAGATGGACCTCGTTGATTATAAGCAGAGTGTGTTTGAGGCGATCACCCGCGAGTACACCGAATTTGCGGCGAAACTCAATGTCAAAGAGATAAAGTTCATTCCTGTATCGGCGCTCAAAGGCGATGGCATTGTGCATCCAAGTGAAAGCATGTCGTGGTACTCAGGCGAAACGGTTATGGAGTACCTGGAGAACGTGTACGTAGCGAGCGATCGAAACCAGGTCGACTTCCGCTTCCCGGTGCAGTACGTCATACGACCGGATCAGAACTACCGGGGGTACGCCGGCCAAATTCGCTCAGGCAGCATCGCCGTCGGAGAGGAGGTGATAGCGTTGCCCTCACAGCGTCGTTCGAAGGTGCGCTCGATCGACTACATGGATAGTGACCCAGCCAAGCGGAGCCTCTCAGAGGCCGCGGCACCGCTCTCGGTTGCTATTACTCTTGAGGATGAGATCGATATATCTCGTGGGGACATGATCGTTCGTGCCCACAACGTACCGCATGTGCGACGTGAATTTGAGGCGATGGTCGTCTGGATGTCTGAGACCCAGATGAACCCGAGCCGTTCGTACATCGTCATGCATACGTCGCGACAGACCAAGAGCTTTATTACGAAGGTTCACTACCGCATGAACGTCAATACGCTCCACCGCGAAGGTGGGCAGCCGCTCGCTCTCAACGAGATCGGGCGTGTTTCGTTGACAACAAAGCAAGACCTTTTTGTGGATCCGTACGATCGTAATCGAGCTACCGGTAACTTTATCCTGGTTGACGAGGAGTCGTTCCAAACTGTTGCTGCGGGGATGATCATCGATCGCCAACCGGATGAGGCGCGTGCATATTCGGGAGGATCGACGAACAATGTGGCGCTCGCAGCGAATCTGCACAGGGAAGATAGTGAGATTACCAGAGCAATGCGCGAAGCGCGAGTAGGGTGCAAAGCGGTAACGGTGTGGTGCACTGGCTTAAGTGGTTCAGGAAAGTCAACAATCGCCAAGGCTCTTGAGGCACGGCTCTTCGCGGATGGTCGACCGGTGTATAGGCTCGATGGTGATAATCTCCGCTTTGGTCTCAACAAGAACTTAGGATTTAGTAAAGACGACCGTCGCGAGAATATACGCCGCGCTGCTGAGGTGGCTAAACTCTTTAACGATGCAGGGGTATCAGTTGTCTGCTCGTTCATCTCGCCGATGCAGATCGACCGTGATAGAGCCAGAGAGATTATCGGCGCGGAGAACTTTCTTGAGGTGTATCTGAGCATACCACTGGCGGAGTGTGAAAAGCGTGACCCGCACGGACTCTATCGCAAGGCCCGCAGTGGCGAGATACCAGAGTTTACGGGAGTCTCGTCTCCATATGAGCCCCCTGAGTCACCCGAGATCGAGCTCGACACAACACAGTTGTCAGTCGAGGCGTGTGTCGAACGAGTGCTCGAGCACATCTCCCGACTATCCGCGAACTGAACCAGCGTGTAGGTGGGCCCTGCGCCGCGTTCATAGAGGCAAAAAAAACGGAGCGAAGGTAACCCCTTCGCTCCGTTTCCGAGTGTCAGGCCCCTAGTGTCAGGCGAGTACTGAACTAGAACTTCACTCCTGTCGTGAAGAGCACTGACGAGAGTACTGCATCATCTGGAGCTACACGTGACGCGCCATTTGGAATGTCGATGTTCGAGCGATTCCAGAGGTAGCGCACATCGAGGAATACATCGAGGCCCGCAGCAACTGGGTACTCGATACCAGCGCCTACCTGCCATGCGAATGAGCCATCTGCGCGCATCTCAGCAGAGTTGTTCTCGAGGTCGTTAAATGCCCAACCGAGACCGCCGTAGCCGTACCACCCCATCTCCTGATCGCTGCAACGTTGGCCGTAGCGCAAGTTGGCGAGTACTGGAACCGTTGTGAGGTCGAGATTCTTCTGAGTATCTGTAGCATCCCATCCGTACTCCATCCAGCCGGATTCAAGCTCTGCTGCCCAGTTGTCATCGAGCTCGTATCCAACCCGTGCTCCGAGGAACACAGTGTCATCCACGTCTCCGTCAACAGGAAGGACGTAAGCGACCTCTGGCTTTAGGTAGAGGTTGCTTGCGATGTCGTGGTTATCAGCGTATGCACTTGACGACAGGAGGGCTGCGCCGAGCAGTCCTGTTGCCGCTACTGCAGCTCGTAGAATATTCATAGTACTATCTCCCAAAAAAAAGCGGCACCCTCGCACGTCATAGTGCCTGGTTGCTGCCTGTACTGTACGGGGAGAAGCCTAGCTGACCCGAAGCGTGCCCGGCAATGGCAAAAAAAGACGAGGTGGCGCTTCACGGGGCGTCCCAGTTCTTTTCCATGTTTAAAAGCCACAAATACGCGGAGTAGCTGTTTGTATTGAGTTTTGCTACGCTGGTGCGCTCATGTGTATCCTTATCAGAAATTCCAGCAGTTCCGAGTAGATAGCAGGGTAACTGCGACGCGCTACTCTAAGCGCTCACAATTATTTGGCCATCCATCTCTTGAGGACGAGCGATGCCAAAGTTGTTGAGGATCGTTGGTGCCATATCCCAGAGACTCGGACTCGGGTGGTTCCAGGGTTTACTAGAGAGTAACATCCCCGGCACTACCGCTGGATCCATGCAGTGGTCGGCTGACCAGAGGTTTGTCCGATCTCCCACGAGTTCCTGTGGAATCTTTCCGAGTACGGTCTCATCAGAGCTGCGATAGCTACGCTGGTAGCCAACGATGAGATCCGGAGCAAGTTCAACGAAGGGCCCAGAGTAGAGCGCGCGCGAGCTGTAGGCCTTGGTGATAATCGGAGCGCCGTTTCGTGGGTCGGTCACCGAGGGGAGCTTGAGAGCTATCTCCGTTTGGAGCCGGGATGCATCCTCTGGTTTTACAGATCCAAACTTATCACGCCCCTCGATGTTGATGTAGAGTCCATTAATCCCTAACCCATACGCCTTTGTGCGCGACCAATCGACATGCTGAAAGAACTCGCCTTGGCCAAGCTTTGATTCGTCGGTAAGTGCTAGGTAGCCTTCACGATAGAGCCAGGTATTCAGGTTAAATTCACGTGTAAACGGGGCAAAACCGTGATCGCTTAGCGCATAGAGCGTTGTCCGCGAGTCGATCTTCTCCATAGCGCGGCCAAGGGCTACGTCCATGCGCTGGTAGAATCCGCGGACTGCATTCTTAACTGCAAGGCTTGCATCGGGTCGATACAGCGGATGCGCTGGATCCATTGTGCGCAAGAGCATGTGGCAGTTCTGGTCAATGCTCGAAAAGTAAAAGAAGAAGACCCCTTCATTAAAACGCGTCAGTTCGTGCTCAAACATTCGCATGTTTTCATCAAGCACGAGGTGTGCCTGCGCGAGGTACTCGTCATCTGAAAGGATGCCCTCGCTCAAAGCCTTCTGGTCGGCTGGAAAACCCTGTGTGTAGAAACGCCCCACCGCTTGCGACAGCTCACGTGAGTAGCTTGCGGGGCTACAGATCGGTAGTGAGGGCTCCATTGGATCGACGTTAATCGGTGATATGTAGATCTTGAGCCGCGGATGCACCTCCTTGATGTAGATGCGCACCATACCACCTACTGAGGCAAACATCGGCATCAATGGGAACGAGAGAGGGATCCACTCCGACCACTCTCCCTGCTTGAGGATCACTTCATGGCTCTGGAAGGAGATCTTGACCACCGCCTCATACGGATCACGCCGAATCGTTAGCTCGATTGTCGAAGGGGCGCGATCTGCCCGCAGCGAGTTCTTGGGGCCCTCAAGAGCTGCTGTAAAGACGTGGTTCATCGCGGCAACCTTCACGACTCGTGTGCCGGTGAGCGCTGCGGCGTTCTCTACGGTTGAGTCCGTGATATAGGTGCATGTGCCGTATGAGCCGAGCAGATCGGGGGTGCCCATACCACTGAGTGCATGGACCTCACTTGGTGCTACCGGAAAATTAGCCGGGATCTGCACGATAGTGCTTGGGATGTCGTGATCGGCCAGGATGTTCCAAAATGCCGGGCCCTTGCGCATCAACTCAACCCGTCCTGACCTTAGTGGGATCGTCCAGGGGCCGACCTTTACTTCGCTCGTTGAGTCAAACGATCGTGAGGTCGACATGTATGGAGTAAATGAGCTGGGGTCGCGGTGGATAAAGTCGTAGATCCCGTGCCCACCTGGATTGCATCCGGTGATGAAGCTCGACCAGGCAACTGGACTGTGCGGAGGCATTGTCGTCTGGAGCTCTCCGAATTGGCCTGAAGCGATAAGCTTTTTAAAGTTTGGCATCACTCCTTCAGCAACGAAGCGCCGAACGAGCCCCGGATCCATGCCGTCCATGCCGAGTACAAGAACCTTGTCGGATATCTTGGGATTACGCAGGTAGGGGAAGCCGCGAGAGGATCTACGGCTGCCCGTTGCCTGCGATAGTGGTTTCATCCCTGAAACGGCCGATGCCGCTGCAAGGGCAGCGACTATACGAGAACCCTGAGCGATAAACTGACGTCGGCTTACAGGTTTGGTGCTCTTAACACGCGCCACTATTTAATCCGCCCCTCCACATGAAATACCTCAAAAACCTTGTCGTGAATGATCGGACCGTGGCCAAAGTAGCCATCTTCACCAAAACATTCACCGTGGTCTGCGGTCACGATGATATGCGTGTTGCGGGGAACCTTCTCGTAGAGCTTCTCGAATAGCCGATCGAGGTACTCGATGTTGGTGCGTTGCTTCTCTTTGAGGGCCTGCATCTGATCCATGTTAAAGAAGTCTTCGCCGCTCTTGTTTCTGTCCTGAGCGCCGTCGTTAGCTACGAGGTCATCCATGTGTTTAAAAACACCGTGCACCCCGGAGATGCGTGGTAGGTGCTCACCACTTTCACCTGGCAGCGTGTACGGGTAGTGCGTTTCACCAACGTTCAAGAGGTAAAATGAGGGTTTCTTAGGGTCAAAGATAAGCTGGTCGATCATCGCGTTAAAGTCGTTGTGAGACTTCATCAACTGGTACCGATCAAAGTGATTGTTGATCGCTGTTGTCTGGTTTAGCACCGGCATCGAGACCAGGCCGTTTGTTGAGTACCCGTTCTCCTTGAGGAATCCTGGAAGCGATAGTTTCGGAACGAAACCTTTAAACGAGATGTCTGGGATACCCAAACGATCGCTCCAGTGAACGAAATCCTTCTTGTATACCTCGGAAGCAAATACTCCCTTGGGTGACGTGTGGGGCGAGACTCCCATCATGTATACATGGTGTGAGGGGACTGTCCACGTAGCGTACGAGTAGCACCTACGAGCCTCTCCAAGCCGTAGGATATTGGGGGTCTTTGCAGCTATAAATGTATCGAATCGGCAGCTGTCAAAGACTATAAAGAGCAGGTTATTTTTCATATGTATGCTGTGGTGATTGTAGCTGTTATCGGTAGCTACACCTCAATTCCGATAACTTTGCTTACAACGAGTCCTGAGGCTATTGAAACTAGCGCGAAGAATAGCAGCCAATGAACCTTAATTCCAGCGACGGCAATCTCCTGCTCGGGATACGTTACAGAGATTCCACGAACTTCGGAGCGTAGCGACTCTGGTATGCTCGCCCCTGGGTAGAGCAGCTGTCGCCACGGCGATGAGTAGCGCGCTGTCGGGAGGATTATTGGTTGCGCGCCGATAACGATATCCTGATCTGCGTGTACGCCGTTCACTGCGAGGGTAAGTGAGGGTGGGGGCGTGTCGGAAGTCGAAGCATCAATCCGCCACGAGACGCTCTGTGCCTCAAGGTCGCGTAGGGGTGGTGTGACCGTGACGCCACCCGTCGGGCTCAAAAGCTCGGTGGTAAAGAGGGCGTCTTCATGGGCGATATCGACGGTAACGATAGCGCGCTCTCCTGGCTGTAGAGCGCGAGCGCCGTACCGGAGGTTTAACTGCGCAAGGATAACCAGGCTTGGAATGAGAAGCACGATAAGCGGCGGGACCGCGAGCGCAAAGTAGCGAAAACCACCGATGAGCATCCCGAGCTGCGCGCGCAAGCTCGTTCGCAGGTCGTGACGAAAGAGCACTGACTCGTACACCCCAGCAGTAATCTGTTTTTTAACTCGCTTGAGGGCCGACTGGTTGGAGATATAGCCGTAGATCACTACGAGGATAACCCCGGCCACAATCGACACAGCAAGGAGACCCCACACCGCTCCGAACCCTGCGAGGGGCGCGAGCGCCAGAGAGAAGCATGTAGTTACAAGGGAATTGAATGACTCCACCACGGGCAGATTACTCGAGGTAGCCGAGCCCCGCCAGTTGGTTCTTAATCGCCTCTACCTCTTCAACCGAAGCTTCGCGGTTGGCCGTGCTGGCGATAACACGTTCTGCGGCCTCGAGCAGAGCCCGTTCAGCAAACTCATCGATCGATGAACAGCCAGCGATCTCGGCAGCAACGCGGAGTTTCTCAATAACTGTGTCAGAGATGTTGAGTTTGGGCTTCTTTCTAAACATAGCTCGTCCATCACGTAGAGGCAGGTATACGCAGGTACCAGATTGATAGTACTACCAATACACATACGCTGCAAACCGCTGGAGTGAGGGGCAGGGTATCGCAGTTCTCCGGCTATCTACTCGAAAGAGCTGGAAGTTTCGATCAGGATACAAATGCGCGGGCCAGTGCTGCAAAACTCAATAAAAACGCCCATTCCCGCGCATTTGTGGCCTTTGAAAGTGGAGGAGAACTGTGATGCCCTGGTGAGGGGTAGGGTATCGCAGTTCTCCCGCCATCTACTCGAAACAGCTGGAAGTTTCGATCAGGATACAAATGCGCGGGCCAGTGCTGCAAAACTCAATAAAAACTCCAATTCCGGGGCATTTGTGGCTGTTTAAAGTGGAGGAGAGCTGCGATGCCCTGGTGAGGGGTAGGGCGTCGCAATTCTCCGGCTATCTACTCGAAAGAGCTGGCAGTTCTGATAAGGATACAAATGCGCGGCCAGGCGTTGTTGAACTCATTACAAACAGCTGTTGCTGCACATTGTTGCGCCGGGAATCGAATCGAAGGTGTTCCTGAGTGCCTGAAACGGCAGGCGCTCGTATGCCCTGGATTTTCGACAAGGTCCTTTTGGTATCGCTGAATGTCTCTTTGTGTGTTCGTATAACTCCTAGCGGAGGTTTTAGTTGAGCAAGTATTCGCCGCAAGTAGAAGGTTGTCCCCATGGCACTATACCAACTTGGAGACGACAACCGTATACGTTGCGTAGGCTTGCGACCCTCTGTTTGCCCTCCAAGCTTCTTCTGCTTGCTAAGGCGTAGGGCTTCTTTTAAGGTTTAAGTTGTAAGATTAGAGGGGTCACAAATGTCGAGTGGGCACCTGACCACACTACAGCGGAACGCAGATGACAAATTCGGTATCTCCAGCAAGTTATGTATCCCCAAAAGCTGTTCTTGGCGCAAATGTATCGATCGGACATTTCACCGTTATTCACGACAATGTTGTGATCGAAGATGGTGTTACGATAGGTGACCACTGTTCAATTGGAATACCGACAACAGCCACGGTGCCGGAGAGAGCTCTCCGTATCGGTGCAAAGAGTACGATTCGCAGTCATGCCGTGGTCTACGAAGGCTCTGAGCTCGGGGCAGGATTTCAAGCAGGGCACCACGTCATGATTCGTGAGAATTCCAAGGTGGGACGATATGTGAGTATCGGCTCCTTTTCAGACCTGGAGGGTGATTGTTGGGTTGGTGATTGCTCTCGTTGTCACAGTTACGTTCACATCTCGAAGGGTACCCGAGTAGGACGGTTCGTGTGGCTCTTCTCGCTTGTGACCCTGACAAATGATTCTTTGCCACCGTATGATACCGAGGAGCCATCTATCATAAAGGATGGAGCGTGCGTTCTCGTCGGTTGTACCGTATATCCCGGCGCAGTAATGGAAGAGGGCGCATACGCAGCCGCAGGAAGTCAGGTGCGGGGTGTGGTACCAGTTGGCAAGGTCGTGTGTGGCCAAGAAGGCGCGATTACGGGTCACGTAACTGGGCTGATTCATCGTGAGAGCAGGCGAAGTCTTCCATGGATGGCAAACCTGCTTCATCGCTATCCCGAAGAGTTTCACGACGAGCTACGAGCTTTGCATGCCAAGGTGATGAGCTCTCGCTCACGACGGTAGAGGGTGTGCACGAATTACCAATAGACTACGATAGAGGGGGTGGACTATGAATTCTCGCGATAAATTTAACACAGCATTTCGAACTGCTTTTGAGATTTCGACCGAAGAAGATCTCGCCACGCTCGCGTACCGTAAACACCAGAAGTGGGATTCGGTGCGTCACATGAAGTTGATATCTCAGCTCGAAACGGCCTTTGATATCATGCTCGACACTGAGGATATTATTGATATGAGTAGCTACCAAGAAGCTGAGAGAATAGTAACGAAATATGGGGTTACGCTCGATGCTTAATGGAAAGGTTGCCCTCATAACGGGGTCCACTCGGGGTATTGGTTGGGCGACAGCAGAGCTGTTGGCGGCCCACGGAGCAACGGTAATCCTCCATGGTAGATTGCAGGGAGCGCTCCTTGATGAACGGTTAGCTACGTTAAAAAAAACTGGGGGTGATCATCAGGCGCTCGCGTTTGATCTCAGTCAACCAGCTGAGATTAAGGGAGCATTTCGCAAGGTGTTCGCCTCATTCAAGCGACTCGATATCCTCGTTAACAATGCTGGTGTTCTCGAAGATGCTCTTGTGGGGATGTACTCAGAGGAGGTGATTGACTACTCGTTTAGAGTAAACGCACAGGCGCCGCTCCACTGCATTCAGGCGGCAGTGAGATTAATGGAGCGCGCCGGTGGCGGCTCGATTGTGAACATCAGCTCAATCATCGGTACGAATGGCAATACCGGACAGCTCTTGTACGCCTCGACGAAGGCTGCGTTGCTTGGCCTGACCAAGTCGGCTGCAAAGGAGTTGGCTTCTAAGAACATTCGAGTCAATGCTGTAGCGCCTGGATTTATTGATACCGACATGGCGCGTGCGCTCCCGCCAGAGATATTCGCTGAGAGAACTGCAAGCGTTCGTATGGGTCGGGTTGGTCAGCCGATTGATGTAGCCAACACGATTCTTTTCCTTGTATCAGACGCGTCAAACTACATGACCGGCCAGACGCTCGGCGTTGATGGTGGGATGGTGATATAGGCGTAAGCGCCTGTCCACGTGGGCCAACCCGATTAATGCCCCGGCTGCGAGTAGTGCTGATCGCAGCCTTCCGAATCAGCACTCTGTTGGTTTCCGATTCTGCGGGGAACTGGGCGGCGAGTTTGCACCTAATCCCAAGCGTGTTGCACATTCGCTGGAAGTTTGATTGCGAGCCGTTCTCCCGTATCAATTGCAGTGCGGGGTGGGTCTCTCAAGGGATAAAAAGCCAACTTGGCGGTGCCTAGTACAGAGAGCACCTTTATGGTTCTTACTATGCTTCCGAATCGCTCGTATACTGCATCCAGCAGAGAGGTAAGGGAGCCGGGAGAGTCAACCTCAACTTTAAGCTCAAAGTCCCAACTTCCGAGACACTCCATCACCGCAAAGATATTTGGGTTTTGTGCAGCAAAGATGAACAACTCATCTCTAAGACCAGCGCCCACCTTCGAGAAGAATAGTAACAAGCGATATGGATGCATCCCAAGTTTAGTGGAATCTATTCCAGTTGCCATACCAGGTAGCACCCCGCGCTCTCTCAGGCCAGCGATTCGATTTCGTACAGTGGTATGTGAGACTCCAAGAAATCTGCCGATATCTCGATTAGATGACGCGGGCACATTTGTGAGGACACGAAGCAATAAGTGGTCAAGCGAGTCGATTGATATTTGAGTTCCGGTATCGCCGTACTTGAGCGTTTCTTGTCTATGCAACCTCCGTGAAAGATAGCGCCGGCGAAACAGAGTGCACTGCGTCCGCACAGATAGTTGCTTCTCATAAAAAACATCACCGAATCTCTCCGACAGAGAGGTCAAAAATCGCATTGTTTCTCCACTGCTGTGAGCGCACACTCCAATGCCATACTGTAGGTCGCCTCCCAAGTATAACACCCACGACACACAGGGAGAGTCCACCAAGTATTTAACGATCCTCCGACGTAGCTCTATTCCACCACTTAATGAGAAAAATAGTCCGTATTGTTCCAATCCAAGCGGGTAAACATTAACAAATGGAAACGGAGCTATTATTCCGCGCTCTCGTAAGCGCGATAGCGCATAGTGAGCAACATGCACTGGTACCTCTACTTTCTCAGCGAGATGCTTCACTGAGATATCACCTTTAAGCTGAATCTCACTTAGTATGTCGTAATCTACCTCTTTGAGTCTCACTATCGAACTTCCGGCTTATAGAGTATTGCTTGAGCTTTCTACCTTCAACCATCAATGTATTCACTATTTGGTGTATAAACAACTGGTATAGCAACCAAAAAAAGAACTATTTGAGCAATCCTCTATTATTCGCAATGTTTAGAATCTTAAGAGACCGAACCCTACACAGGTACATAGACATTAGGAAATTGAGAGGAGAACCAAAGTATGAACGAGGCAACACACAGCACCAGACAGAAGATCATAGCACAGATAAACATTGCAAGGTTAAAGCCAGGCTTCACTATTGACTGCCCCGAGATGAAAAGCTTTCATGAGTTGAGGCTTCAAATTCAAGCAGAGCTACAAGAGATGCCTGGCTACATATGGTCCATTGACCAAGAA
>JBIKKR010000028.1:0-24162 GCA_044360225.1 Bdellovibrionota bacterium
TCGGGTGAGTATGCTCAGCACCCAGAGGATCCTCGTGTGCTGATTAACATGAGTACATGGCACGATCGCGCTGCTTTAGCCCAATTTATGAGACTTCCAGCTCACCAAGAGGCGATGAGGCGCACCGCTGAATGGTTTGTGCCTATGGAGGCGCCTACTGTAGCAATATGGGAGGCCGATAATGGTCATCAACCTACAGTAGCGGAAGGGTTAGAGCGGCTAAAGCCTACAAAGCCTGTCTCGTCGCAGGTCGTCGACTCAGCGCGCGATCGCAGCTAAACCCTGATTTCTATCCACCCTCAACCCTCTGCGCAAGCACCACCGCGGCGGCTGTTTTCTCTGAATGCGTGACACTCGCCATCAAAGTGACCCCTGGTGCCAAAGTCGCACGTCCGACCAGCACTACCTTTGGCCCCTGTGCTGGTTGATGGAGTACCTCGACATCACGAGTCGTAATCGTAACGAGGGTCGCGAGTGCTTTGACGCAGGCTTCTTTGACGCACCACCGCCCCGCATAGTGTTGAGCGGGATAGGGATTCTGAGAGCAGAATTTGTGTTCAGATTGAGTAAAGAGGGGATAGCGTGGATCGGTAACTGTAGTGGCTGTTAACCCCTCCCAGCGTGAGACCTCTTCGCAGTCAATACCGAGCCCAACGATCATGGTGGTTGCTGCACTCCTAGACGATGCACCGTACGGTTCTTGAGAACTCATTGAGAAGATTCATCCCATCCCAGATCGGCTCAAACTGTAGAGCCTGCCCAATCGGAACAACCCGATCAAAGCCGCGGCCACGGATCGCATTGAGAGCAGCCTTAATCTCGCCCGAATCGAAGCCAGCATGCGTCAGGGTCTGATCGCTACTAGCTGCCATCTCTCCAAGCTCTTCTAGTGAATTGATGTAGGCAACTGCGAAGAATCCACCCCCACAGGTGCTCGTACGGATATCGCTGTTATACTGGCAGGTAATACTCATAAGCTCTGGAGAGATTCGATTAAACACAGCAGTATCGCTCATAGCGGCGATGAGCGCCGCAGCGCTGAGCTTCTCCATTACCTGTGATGGATCGGTTGTATAGCCGCGCGTACGCACGACATCTTGCAGCTCTGCAAAAAACTGAGAGTGGGCAGTCTCACACGTCGCACGATCGCCTACAAATATGACGAACTGTGGGGATGAGCATGCACGTTGGTCAAAGAGGTACGCATCATTAAAGAACTTATGTGCGAGCTCGCGTCGATGTTCTTTCGAGAGTGACTGCACAAACGAGGCATTCATCGCCGACCACGAGAAGCGGTTTGGAAACACCACATCACGTAGTCCAGCAGGTGACTCAAGCGCTCGAATACTCTTTACTGTTTCATCACCACCCCAGATCACTCGAACATTTGATAGCTTTGAGAGACCTTGAGTAATAGAATTTTGAACTTCATAGGTTACGCCACACTGACCACGGGCTATCTCGGGGAATGCGGTCAAGGCGTCACGCATGCAGCAACAGAGGAGGTCTATAGCCTCGGATGGTCGCGACGGAATCCTCACGATATTTGCGTTTCCGCACAACATCGAGATAACCCATGAGTATACAAACATCACCTCTACGTTTGCTGGGGCGATATGTAACACCCGACCACGGGGCATGGGCACACAGCTTGTGGGGAACGATGCGAACCATTCATCACGGAGTTTTTTGAGCGAAGAACTTCGCAGGAAAAACGCCAGCGATGAGATATCGGGAACCTCCGTTGCCAGAGGACTGTTAAAGAGCATCTTCGAAATGCGATCGCTCAGCGCTATGACATTGTCTGCAAAGGGGGTCGATGTAGTATTCGGCGAGTCGCCGATCGTTTGGCGGAGCGTTTCGAGATCGGTATCTTGGAGATGTGGGAATACTTGCTTCATAGCTATATTGTTAGGTTAGCCAACGTTTGCTGTGTCACTACAGCCTCGAAGTTCAGCTCGTGAGAGGCGTCCCTTTAGAGAGAAATACGTTCCGCGCCAACCACACCGGCAGTTGTCACGACCTTGAATCACTCCGATATCCTCCGTAAGAATCGAGTGGCCTGGATAGCTCATCGGGAGCAGGCTTAGAACCTGGATAAGCCCCTCTTGATGGGGCGGTAGCTCTTCATGGGTACGAAAATCGCGGGTGATAACGGTGGCAAAATTTGGTGTATGTAAGAATCCATGCGAGCACTCAAGGTAGATGCTGCCCACTTGCTCCACCATTCCGTAGTAGTCATGAACGCGGGCATCTCCCAGTAACTGCTGCGCGCGGGACGTAAAGTGTTCCCGTGAGACAGCCGATTGTACAAGCTTCTTCCAGCCACCCCCGTGCACAAGTGTACACGGCGCTGAGCGGGGTTTGAGCGAGCTATTGCTTAGACAGCTTAAGAAGCGGTGCCACACGATAGCTGTAAAGCCGAAAATAAATATCGGCTGGTCGTGGTAGTTGTTAAGCCAGGCAATAACCTCCTCTTCTCTAAGCGCCTCCTGGGCGTTGAGGGCAAAGAGGTGCTCCCGACCAAAGTTCATCATTCCGATAACTCCTGCTGCTCGAGCAGAGTGCTCCCCTGATGAGCTTGCGACCGCTTCAGAGTCAACAATTAACATCGGTACTCTCTTAACACCGAGAATGGAGGTCATAATGTGCTTGAGAGCAAGCGCTTGTGCTCGAGCAGTTTCGCGATCGAGGACGACTCGGCTGGGGGTATTGGTAGTCGTGCCGCTTGATCGCAACACCTTGAATATGTCGCTCGGCGCAATACTGGCGAGCTCAAGCCTCTTAAAGAGCGCGACTGGGATGTAGGGTACTTCTGATAGCTGCGTGATGCGTTCTCTCTTGGAAAAGAGCGCCTGAATGATACGAGCATACTCCGGGCAGCGCTCTCGATGTGAGGTCGTTAGTTCAGAAAGCGCCGCTAGGAGCGTCGCATCGCGCTGCTCTGTCGCCAACGAGTATGGGGGGAGTGCGAGGAGCTGTTGGAGCGTGTCACTCATAGCGTTGCAAGGGTCTGGTAATCGCATTTGCCGTTCGAGAGCCTCGGAATCTCTCGTATCGGCCGAAACACGATGTAATCTGATGGCAAATTAAGCTTAGCAGTTATAAAGCTGCGCATCTGCTCAATATCGCATCCACTGTCTCCCCGATAAAAACAGTGAATTGCATCGTTTACTTCAACCGCCGCCACAGGGCATAGAGTCCCCAGAAGGGCCTCAACCTCATCTAGATTAATCCGCATCCCTAGGATCTTAGCAATCCTTTTCATCCGTCCGGTTAGGAAGAAGAAGCCCTCTTGGTCAAAAAAACCAAGATCACCCGTGCGAAGCACTCCGCCTTGATCATCCCCGCGCGACAGGTCGACTGGAGATTCAGCATATCCCATCATTACGTTTGGTCCGCGATACACGACCTCGCCTGTGGTGTGTGCCCCAGCAGGCTTGTTGCCCTGGTTAATAATAGAGAGCGCTCCACCGGGAATGGCTTTGCCGATCGAGCCTACTTTGGTCGGTAGCTGTTCCGGAGCTAGATAGGCTATCCGTGCAGTTGCCTCGGTCTGTCCGTACATTACGAAAAACGGAATCGAGTGCACGGAGAGTAGTGTGTGAATCTCAAGTGCAAGCGCAGGATCAAGTCGACCACCGGCTTGGGTCACGTATCGTAGGCTCTTAGGTGGCCTTCGAAAGATCCCCAGTTTAAGAAGAGTCTGATGGGTGTATGGAACGCCAACAAGTGATGTGCATCCCTGACGATTAAATGCTTGCCAGAACTCGCGTGCTACTATGGGGTCTTGGCTCAGTACAATGCTCGCCCCGGAGACTAGGTGCGAGTGCAGCACAGATAAGCCATATGAGTAGGCCAAGGGGAGCATCGAGATAGCTCGATCGGTCGGAGTCAGTCCTAGGTATGTCGCTATCGAGTGGGCATTGGCGAGAATGTTTGTGTGCGAGAGTCTCACGAACTTACACGAACCAGTCGTGCCAGATGTGCTCAGTAATATAGCTAGGTCGGGATGTAGCTGTGTTGCGGTATCCGAGCGGCGCTGAGCAACGGGGAGCGCAAGGCCACTTTGTTGGATCTCATAGTCGCGTAAAGGCGCCACGTCGAACCCTGCAAGGATATCCGGTTTGTAGCGCTCGATTGCATCGCTCAGGTTCGCTGGGTCGCTATCCTGGTTGCTGAGGTAGATCGCATATCCCAGATCGAGGAGCGTAAGGTAGGCCAGCACTGAGTCGACGGTGTTCGCTGCGGCGAGAAACGCGAGCTTCTTTCTGTCGTTTGCAAAGCTCTTCGAGCAGTGAGTGATGCTTTTGAGCACATCATAGTAGGTGTGCATTATCCCGGTGGGGCCATCGATAAGGCATGGAGCAGTCGGGTCGGCACGCTCAAGGATGGAGCGAACTATCCCCACACCCGCTGGATTGGCTGAAACGCCATCGCTGCTGGGTCGCTTGTGTTGTTCGTTGTCGGTCATTGTACCAGCATATCAAGCTACGTAGCGCTCGGGCTAGAGCTGGAATCGGCCAGAATAACGACACTCAATGCTGCTTACGCATCAAACAGCTCAAGAAAATCTGAGACGATCGCTCAAGCCGCTCAAGATCTGGTCGGTATGTTTTCGCGCTCGGTCGAGCTGCAACCGTGCCTATCTAACTACAAAAACGGGTGTACTCATTTTCCACCGGTATGCCGGACACAGGAAAACTAGTATTCTTGTTTTTAGCCTGCCTCCGCGGGCTATGACTAATTTTCCTCTTGGCCGTTTGTCTGGTATCCAAGTGGAAGATTAGTAATTGGCATCTTTCCCTACAGTATCACCTTCCCAAGCGCTGACTCCGCAAGAGAGATACCTAACTCTGCTGTCTTGCCTTCGATATCACGCTCAGGCGCGTATTCGATCAATTCGAGGCTGCGGAAATTAGGGCGCTCTGCGGCAAGTTCCATAATGAGCTGCACCTCTCGCCACGTTAGGCCAGCACGCACTGATGTACCAACGGCTGGGGCAAAGCTTGGGTCGCATGAATCGAAATCAAATGAGACTATAAATGCAGCGGTGTTGTTAGACACGATATCAAAGGCCCTTCTACACACCTCGCCTATTCCGTAGTAGTCGACATCTTTCATCGTAAAGCATGCTAAGCCGAGCTTTTTAATCAGCTCTCGATCTCCAGGGTCGAGGTCGCGCGCGCCGATAGAGGCTACGTGTGCGGGTTTGATCTTTACACCAGGGCCGCCTACGGCGCAGAGACGCGGGTCTCCGTAGCCCAGGAGGCACGCGAGAGACATTCCGTGAATATTGCCGCTCGGTGTCGTCTGCGGGGTGTTGAGGTCGCCATGCGCATCAACCCACAATACTCCAAGTTCAGCACTAGGTCCGTGTTGCGCTTTGATCGCCCGACTGGCATACGCTATCGAACTAAGCGAGATCGAATGGTCACCACCGAGGATAAGAGCGAATTCACCGTTGGCCCATACCGACTCTACCCGCGGGCCGAACCGGGCACTGAACTCGAGTGCCTGATCAACGTAGTGTAGCTTTGGGTCGTCCCCGGGGCTATCGGCCGGAGGTTCCAGCTCATCACCTGCATCGGTTACTACAACTCCTAATGCGCGGAGCCGTTCTGTTATGCCTGCATCTCGTAGCGCTTTGGGGCCATGGGCAGGATCCCGAATGCCGGCTCCCAAACCGTACGAGCCACTCAAAATCGTGCATCTCCTCATAACTCCCTAGGATACCGCAGCAGAGTTGTCTCGGGATACTGATTTTTTTGAACGGTTGGTAGGTTTAATCCTGAATCGCTGGCATAATCGGGTTCGAGAGCTCTCCAAAGCCGACTCGGAAGTGCTCGTTTGCTGCGTAGCCCTTGATAGTCACAGAGTCACCGTCCAATAAAAACGTCCGAGTCTCACCGCTAGAAAGGGTGACCGGCTCTTTGCCACCTTTGGTGATCTCAAGGAGGCACCCGAGTGAGTCCGGCGTGGGACCGCTAATTGTGCCGGTTGCAAAGATCTCTCCGCTTTGTACGGGGCTACCACCCGAGGTTAGGTGTGTTACCTGTTGGTAGTGGTCCCAGTAGAGGTGTTTCGCGTTCGATTTGGTAACTGTCTGCGACTCTCCACATTGCATCTGAGGTGTATGAAGACGCACATCGAGGTGAATGTCATAGACCATCCGAGGTGACTTTAAATACGGTAGTGGCTCTGGATCCTGAGTGCAGGCAGCAACACGAAATGGCTCAAGTGCCTCTAGAGTCACGATCCACGGTGAGATTGAGGAAAAGAAGTTCTTGCCATTCAAGGGTCCCAACGGTTGGTACTCCCATTTCTGGATATCTCTGGCGCTCCAATCGTTAAAAAGCACAACACCGAATACGTGCTCATCGGCGCAATCGGGGGTTATCCTGGTACCGTGCTGCGAAGCAGCACCGACTATAAACCCAAGCTCAAGTTCAAAATCGAGTGACCGAGTGGGTCCAAACAGGGGCGCGGCGTCATCGCTCGGCTTAATTTGTCCTCGTGGTCTGTGGAGCGGCTCGCCCGAAAGAACGATTGAGCTGTGCCGGCCGTTGTAGGCTATCGGCAGGTGTTTCCAGTTAGGATTAAGCGCGTTTTCGGGCCCGCGGATAAGGGTTCCTACATTTCGTGCATGGTATATTGAAGAGTAGAAGTCCGTGTATGCAGCGACACGGATCGGCATCAGTACGGTCACGTTTGCCACCTCAAGGAGCGCCTGAGCTCGTAATGTGTCGTCGTCTCGGAGCGTGGGGCAATCGTGGCTAAGGAGATCTATAATTCGCGCGCGAGTTGCGCTCCACACGGCTCGGCCGCGACTCATAAAGCGGTTAAGCGAGTCGTCCGAGAAGTAACGCATTAATCTAGCGTCCTCACCCAAAAGCCCGCGATCGGCAAGCGTTGATAAGTCGAGTACATACGAGCCGATCGCCACTCCAACGCGGGGGGATGAATTCGGAGTTGGCCTAAAGACTCCGTACGGTAGGTTTTGGATCGGGAAGTCGCTGTGTTGTGGCACCGCAACAAACGATCGTTTGGCTGCAAGGGCTTTAATATCGGTTGAGTATGTGCTCATTGTCTCTTTGTACTCACATTAAGTAGATTAAAAAACGCATGCACGTATTTCTATCTCGAGGTAGCCTCCGGAAGAATCGATCGCTCAAGTGTCTCAAGATCGCTCTTCCATCCTATGGCGATAAGGACAGAGCCAGCCTCCAAGAGGGTTGATCCATCTGGATTGATCTCTAGCTCTCCATTGTGCGAAACCACTGCAGCAATGCCCACTTTGGCCGTCTGTCTGAGGGATAGCTGCTTAAGCGATTGGCCGCATACAGGGGATGTGGGAGGGATTCTAATCTCTTCGATCTTCCAACCATCTTTGCCCGTCCCGGCAACTTCAAAGAACTCGGTAATCTGAGGGCGCAGCAGTCCGTCAGCTAACTTACGAGCGGCTAACGAGAAGGTGGATATTAGTTGATCAGCGCCAGCGCGACGAAGGCGCTTCTCTCCGATCTCGTCCTCACTGCGGGCTACTATATGAATTGAAGATGATATCTCGCGAGCGGTGAGAATAACGTAGAGGTTATCTGAGTCGCGCGGGAGTAGGCTCACGATTCGGCTGGCTCTCTCGATGCCAGCTGCTCGCAGAGTCTCCTCAAGGGTCGCATCACCCCGCACCACCAAAAATCCTGCATCTTCAGCGTCAGCAGCACGCACATCGCTCGTTTCAATAACTACCACTTGAACGCCAGAGTAACTAAGCTCTACCGCTGCCTGTTTCCCCAATCGGCTGTAACCACAAAAGATGGTGTGTCCGGCTAGCTTCTCAATCTTGTCGAGCATCTTTCTCCTCCGATCAAACATTCTAGTAAGTTGCGCCTCTACGAGACTCTGCCATGCACTACCGAGCAATACAGTACCAAGACCTAAGCCAATAAAGATTAGTAGTATGGTAAATGCGCGTCCCCCGGTGGTAAGAGGGTGAGTTTCGCCGTAGCCAATCGTGGCAAGTGTAATCACCGTCATGTAAAACGAATCAAAGAGTGACCACCCCTCAATAAGTGAGTATCCAACGCTACCGAAGATAAATATCGCGGCTACTCCAGCGAGGTAGAGGGCAACACTGGGGCGTCGAGTTGAGTCTGAATTCGGTCGGTAGAGTTCAGGATTAAAACTGTGATTCCGGTTTTTCATGTGAACCTACAGGGTATCAGGAGCGACAAGTATAGTGAAAGCTCTTGAGCTTTTTTCTTATGCCATCGAAAGAGCGACCCATGCCTGCATCAAAATTGGAGCGCAGAGCTTCTGCGCTGCCAGGAGGACTTGGAGCTTCAGTAAAAGTGAGACGATCCTCCAAGTAGTTAGAGAGGCAGCCACATCAAGGCGCATGTATGATAAAACGCAGCATTATCAAATAGTTGCGCGAGGTCGCCGAGTTTGTCATTGTTCAAATGAAGAGCTGTGCTTTCCAGTACGGTGTTTGGTCTATCCGCTACTGCCTAACGGACCGCGGAGCTTCTGCTCCGCCCAAATCTCTTGGCCCCGAAGCAACAGCTCCTGGTAACAGTCATAGAGCTCGTTCAGCGATTAGTGGCTGGTCGCCGTTTGGAAGAGCGCTCGAGCGTTGCGCACTTTCTACACAATAACCTCTCCCTCCATGTATCCTGGAGGTTTCACACCGAAGAGTGATAGGATCGTTGGCGCAAGATCGGTGATGTGCGGAGTATTCTTTGTTAGCTTCTTACTGGTAAAAAGTACCCCCGGTATCAGCTCTGGATCTACGTGATGGTCACCGCTCCACGCTTTGCGATTATCCGAGAAGACCTCTGATTCAACAGTGCCGGTGATCGAGTCCCAACTCACGCGGTAGCCAGGATAGTAACCAACGATAAGGTCGGGCGCTTCACCTTTATATACTCCTGTGTATGAGCTATCTGAATCGTGCACCCGTCGAACTGCGGCAGCACCGTCTTGCGGATCTCGTAGCTGCTCTAGTTTGCGAGCGATCTCGTTCTTGAGGGCCTGGACATCACGTGCATCCACTATACCGTGTGACTCACGACCCTTGCGGTTGATGTAGATTCCTGAGAGTCCCACTGCAAAGGCCCGTGTGCGGCTCCAGTCAACATCTCGGAAGTAGTCGGCACCGATGCTCTTACCATCCTTGAGAGTGAGGTAGCCTTCCTGTAACAGCCATGTATTAAGATTAATACAACGCCTAAATGAGGCGAAACCGTGATCACTTAGCACAAAGAGGTGGTCACGAGGGTTAAGCTTTTCGCGCACCCGACCAACGAGATCGTCCATCTTTATGTACATGTTGCGGATGGTATCAGCAAACTCTCCGCGATCCTCAAGTGGGGACGGGTGGCGCTCGTCAATGTAGCGCCAAAACATGTGCTGAATTCGATCGCTGGCATCAAAGACGCAGGCGCAGAGTCCCTCGCGCGTTTTTTCAAGTGCCTCAAAGAACATCCGCTCACGCTCATGGTGCGTAAGGTAGGTCTGCTCCAGGAAGCGCGCATCATCAAGCGCCAGCTCATTACGGCCCCAGGTATCTTCCATAAGTCCCAGGGTGCCGTAGAGGCCGTGTTTTTTGGCGAGCCAACCGGAAAATATCGCTGGCTCAGAGATCGGCAGCGCTGGCTTTTCGGGGTGGACGTTGATTGGCGATACGTAGAGCGAGTAGTAATCTCCGTGTGAACGGAGGCAGAATCGTGCGATGCCGTGGATCGCAACGTGCTGAGACCTCCAGCCCACCCGAGTCTTCGGTGTGCTGTGAAAAACAAGCTCAATCCATGGAGACATCGCGTTGGCGGCGAGTTCAACGGTTTGTGAATCGATTGAGAGAGAGCCACGCCCAAGAGCTCGATCGACAGTGAGCGTAAACGGTATGAGCAGCGCGCCTGAGCCATCAGGAGCCGGCGGCCCTTGGAGCTCGCCGGAGAGCACACCGTCTACTGACTTAAATACTCGCACAGCGCCACCGGTTACCGTGCTTGCGGTCGACTCGCCTTCTGTAAAGTACGTGAAACTGCCTTGCGTGCCTTTTAAGTCCGGCGTGCACATCGCTGAAAGTATGTTTCCGTTGAATTTTTCAGGTGGATACGAGATCGGAACCCTGATGATATTTGAGAACACTCCGTGGGCACCAAGGATCTTCCAGAACGGTTGGCTCTTTCGGGTAATGACCACAGAGGTACGTTTCCTCTTTATGGTAAAGCCGAGAAATGTGCGTACTTTTTCAACGGTCTGTGTCTCTGTTGATGCAAGTTGTGGTAGGCAGTAACGCTTGTCTCGTGTGAGGAAGTCAAAGATGTTGTGCGCACCAGGGTTGACCCCGGTTTGAAAGCTCGACCAAGCAACGGGTGAAAGTGCAGGCAGGGTCGTTCCGAGGCGCGCGAAGCTCCCGCCACTTTTGAGCTTTGATAAGTGTGGGAGTATCCCATCGCTCATGTAGCGCTCAGTAAGTGATGGCTCAAGACCGTCGAGCCCAATTACAACAACTCGGCGAGCGCGAGCGTGTCGTGGAATGCCCTGTCTGCGAAGTGTGCGCAGTAACCACTGTAGTGGCCAGAACAGGATAGTCATAAGTGCCATGCCGATAGTAATCAGGAACACTAGTGTTGAGCCAAGGAAGGCAAACCCGGCCCCAGGGCCGATGTAGGCATGAGCACAGACTGGGGTCGCAAGTACCACTAAACCGACAATGAGCCTCACGTAGGGTTGGCGCAGCAGGTGTCTGGAGAGATGGACTGTGGTCATATTGAGTATCGCTACTGCAGGTAGCCCAGGGACTTTAATTGCTCAAGCGTTTCATCCTTAATGTGCTCAGCTTGAGTTAGTGGTGCAACGGCAGTGTTGAGGGCTGTCGTATGCACCTCATCAAACATACCCCTTAGGCGGGCTTCAAGTCCCTTGTTGTTGACCGGCTTCATGCAGGCGTACTCCTGTCGCGATTGAAACAATCCAACCACCCGTGGAGCTACCCAGGCTTCCAGAGATCGCTTCGGGTCAGGATTCCGCTCGTCGAACGCGACATCCATAATAAGGCGATTTCCGGGTGAGTCGGTTACTGACTTCATGTCATACTTTTTACGTATCTCAGACATTACACCGCGACGTGAGCTAAGCGCTTTGTCATCCATCAGGGATACACCTGGAAGGCTCTCGGGCTTTTTAATTCCTACACGCGCCAGCAGAGTTGGCAGGATGTCGATCGTGCTGACGGTCTCATTAATGACCCGACCTGTATCGCTGGAGCGGCCAGTGCGTAATAATAGTGGAATGTGGACCTCTTCATTGTAGAGCTTGTAGCCGTGAAGCTCGTCCCCGTGCTCCATAAACTGCTCTCCGTGGTCTGAAATGACCACGATCACGAGGTCTTCGTAGAGCTTCTTTGCCTTGAGGTACTCAAGAAAATTCCCGATTTCGGTGTCCATAAAAGCGATCTCACCGTCATAGAGGTTTATATACTCCTGCATCTGTTGGGAGTAGGTGAAGGGCGAGCGTTGCAAGCTCCCGGTAAACTTGGTGGCGTACTCCCCCGGTGGTGTGTATGGGTCGTGTGGATCAAGAAAATGCAGGTAGAGGAAAAATGGGTCTTTATTCTGAGAATGCTCCCACGCCTCGATAATTTCACGACCAGATTCGGCGACCTTATTTGCTGGTTCACGCTCGATAAAGAAGAACTGATCAAACCCTTGCGTGAACCCAAACTGCTTTGAGATCCATGGATTCGAGCTGACACCTGCAGTGGTATAACCCACCGCTTTGAGCTTTTCAGCGAGGGTGTCGAGCTCGTTGCTCACGCGTACGAGACCCTGCTTAGCAAGTTCGCGACTGTTTGGTGGCATCATCCGATGTGAGGATGGATAAAGGCCAGTAAACATCGATGCGACTGATGCGGGAGTCCATGGGGCTGCGGTCAACGCAAAGGCTGCCTTGAGGTTCTCCTTGGCGAATGCATCGAGCACCGGAGTTGTTTGGCGTTCGTACCCGTAGCCACTTACGTGATCGGCTCTCAACGTATCGAGCATCAGAAAGAGTATGTTCGGCCGGGCGACGCGCCACTCGCGATTGTTGCAGGAGAGGAGCGATACAGCTACGAGGCACAGCAGCAGTCTGCAGGCGAGGCGATGGCGCAAAGCGGGAAAAAATAGGGGGTGTTTCATGGCCTACCTAGAGTACTGAAAAGGGGTGGGGAAGGGCAAGGGAGTGTCGGTCGTGCAGCTGGCATCTCCAACCGTGATTTTTACGAGCGCGACCCCCAAAAATCATAAAAATTATACCACTGCCATGGATAGCGTTTGATCGTCTCTGAGAGTCGGCTGGCGAATCTGCTCGCATATTCTCGCAGAGCCTGCTGTCGCTGACTGCGAGGTAGCGAAATACGTTCTGCAAGAAGCTCAAACTCAACGTGATACAGCCCATCGGAACCTCGCATGCTAAAAACTGAGAATACAGGGGCCTGCAGCATACTGGATAAGATCCATGGACCCTCCGGAAATAAAGCGATATCTCCAAGAAATGGAACCGGGACCGACCGGGATGAAGAGAGTTTTGGTACTCTGTCTGCGAGCAGAGCTACTACTTCACCACGGGCGATGGCCTCCTGAAGCGCAAAGATAAGAGCAGGATCCACACTCGTGAGGTCGTATACTCGAAGAGACGAGCGTGCACTGATTTTTTCGAAAAATCTCTTAAAATGACGCGAGTGCGCCGTATACATCAGCGCGTGGATCGTCACGTTGCGGGTGTCACCAAGGGCTCGGATTACTTCAAGGTTCCCAACGTGAGCTCCCATCAGAATCACTCCCTGTCCGTTGGCAAGTCGAGCTTTTACTTCCTCTCGACCCTTCCATGTGAACCGTTCTAAGGGTAGGCCGTGGCGCCACGAGGTAACTTTATCCACTATGGAGATGCCAAAGCTCCAAAACTGCATAAAAGCCGCACGATGTGCGCTCATTCGTGAGGTCTTGCGGCTGGCTTCGTGCGCGAGTCGCTCCTGAAAATCAACGGCCGCCCGCCGCGCAGATCGTCCACACAGGTAAAAGTAGGTGATTATCGGAGTCATGATCACCACCAGAGCCCGCTGACCGAGTAGCTCAAGCACCACGAGCAGCATGTGCAGCCCTGGCTCAGAGCCACGCTCAGAGAGCTGGTGCCACGGAGCCTGGAGCGAGGGCTGCGACAATGAGCGAGCCAGTCGTGCAGGGCTACGCCACAATCCTTCGCATATGAGCCGTATCTCAAGCGAAAACAGCGTGCAGTTATCGCGACCATATTTAAAGTGCGATACACCTTCCTTAGGATACGACACGGATGTTGGGAGATTTTGTACGGCAATCCCTGCCCATATCGCACGTGCAACGATTTCGACGTCAAACCCCATTCGAGGCTCGATTGTCATGAGCTCAATTTTGGAGCATATTGGAGCGAGGGGATAGACTCGAAAACCGCACAGCACATCACGTGCGGAGAGGCTCCACGTGCTCGCCGCGACAGCGATATTTGAAACCTCTCGCCCGATGCGACGAATGGGCGGGGCGTCCGCCCCGAACTGTGGAGCACCCAGGATAAGGTGCTCTGGGTATCGCTGAGCAGTGGCGAGAAATCGGGGGATATCGCTGGTTGCATGCTGTCCGTCACCATCGATACACACGGCGTGCGTATAGCCTCGTTCACTCGCGGCGAGTAGGCCATCACGAATTGCTGCGCCCTTACCTCCATTTTCGGAGCGATGAATCGGTGATATCCATCGGTATGCAGACGCAAGATTATTAAGAGTTTCGGCAGTTGAATCGGTGCTCGCATCGTTGACGATGATGGTGTCGATCTGTAAGGGCTCGACCGCGTGTATGATGGATCCAAGTGCGTATCCATGGTTAAAGTTCGGGATCACGAGGCACGGGCGAAACTCCATAGTGTTCACCTCAAACGAAAGTCGCCGTGGGTTATCACATCATCGTGTACGAGGATCTCAAAACGGAGCATCTCTGGCTTGGTACTGCGCTGAAATCGAAGTGAGGCTCGAATGCCTGGTAGTAGTGGGCGAACAAATTTTATCGAAATCACCTCAACACGCGCCGGTGCGCACTCCAGGAGGCGAGCCGCGTGCTTCCTCACCGCGGTCATTTGCATAAACGCTGGCACTAGGGGATTGCCGGGAAAGTGGTCACGGAAAATTGGGTGTGAGATTTCGAAAGTAATGTGTGAGAGCTTTTGAAAAATCTGTGAATCAGAAGGGGTGTCCATTATGCAGCGGGGGTCTGCGTAACAACGCGCTCGAGGACTTTAACGAAATCACCTATGGTTTGCGCGTGCATAAATTCAGATAGTTCTGTTGCTACGCCGGCACGTTTTTCGATCACACTCATCATGTCGCACAGATCGATGCTGTCGAGATCGAGGTCCTCTCGTAACCGGCTCGTATGAGACACAGAAGCTGGATCGATATCAAAATGCTCCTTCAGAATCTTGAGCACTTCGAGGTTGATGTCAATCTTCATAGTTGTAACCGCATGTGTCAGACTGTTACTACAGGGATTGGCTATGCTACCGAGATCGCGCTCTTCTTCTCGATAAGCGCAGCGAGAGTTCGAACGGAGCGTAAGTGCTCACGAGACTCTTGTGACTTTGAATCGATCTTCACTCCATACGTCTTGTGGAGCGCTACGCCAAGCTCAAGCGCATCGACCGAGTCAAGTCCAAGTCCAGACCCAAAAAGTGGCGCCTCTGCGTCTATAGTATCAGGCGTAATGTCCTCAAGCTTTAAAGTCGAGATGATAAACTCTTTGACCTCCCGTTCGAGCGATTCGCTTGGTTTCATAGAGATTTTTCCGGTCCTAGCGCGAACAAAAGAAGTTGGTCGCACAATGGATGTTTCTGTCATTCCTCATCGACTCGCGGAGGCGAGTCAAAACAACAAGGTCGAGCGAGTCGGTGCCAACGCCTTGCCAGCTTTGCTGGTACACACTGTTGTCGCTCACGATAATCCTGCGCTAGAGAATAGCGAACTATTGATGAGAACTTCAAGAGATTCGGTTAACCTGATGCTTTCTCTGCGGTTATCAAGTGGCATGTGGTGGGCGGTGGTATCCTCTGAGGCTCGATCGTCCGGAGTAGAGGCCACTATCGGTAGCCGGGTGACCCTGAGCCGTATCTGTTTGCCGGGGGGCTTCCACCAGGGGCGTGCACGGCCGAGTGCAACAGGCTCCATCTGAAGTGCGTAGGGGATCAGGGGCAGATCTAGCTCGGCGGCGATGCGGGCAGCTCCGCGCTTAAATTGGTGGAGTCCGCCAACGGGCGATCTGGTTCCTTCGGGGAATACGAGGATAGATGTTCCTTCATCGCAAGCCTCCTTGGCGCAGCGCCATAATTCGGGAGTTTCATCGAATGGCAGGTATCCAGCGCGTCGAGCAAAGCCGCCGATGATCGGCCAGCGAAGTAAGCGAGTCTTCATGACGCAGACTATCTGGGGATGCCGACTTACAAAGAAGAGAGCATCGAGCATAGATGGATGGTTTGCAACAATTACACCGGGGACCACATCGATTTGATCGGCCGAGCAAAGGGTTTCCTCTTGTACGCGCAACACTCCGGTTATCCGCAAGATATGGAAAAGGAGCGTTGTGCCTTTGTGGATCGTTGCTCGGGTAATCTTTCGTCGCGCACTCGGACTCGTTCCTCGAGCGGAGACGAGTGCTACGAGATAGTAGGTGGGCGCCCCTACGGCAAAAGCGAAGAGAATGCCAAAATAGGCAACATAACGGATTGTTACCAGCCAAGGGGGCTCGTGCGATCGCATAGAGTCCGTTGAGGGTTGCGAACTGCGCTGGGGAGAAACGCTCGCAGTCATGGTTACCTATACGCGATGGGGAGAGGTAAAAAGAGCTGCCCGAGAGGTCGTTGCTTCAAAACGCCACACAGAGCCAGCAGCCGGAAGCTCTACGTATGGAGTTCGATCCTCAAGCCAAGCTGTAAATGCATCGATAGCATCGGTCGAGCCAGTCGATTGTTGGCTCTTGTTGTGCGTAGTGGGTTGCTGGTCGATGGTGATTTTCACCTCCGAGCTTTGTGGCGAGCCCGGTGCAGCGAAGAGGACTGCCAGAGCAAATGGATTATCAGAGGTCGTTGCGTCCGGTAAGAAAACGCTGGGTACGCGGTCGTCTGAGCAGACAAATAACACCGGAGTTTGTGGATCCTCCCGAACGATGAGTAGAGCCTCACACAGGCCCATGATACACGAGTGTGGTCCCGCCGCGATTGCAGTCGATGGTGCTGTATTACCAGTGGCGATCGAAAAGAGGCCCGAAGCAGCGTTGTGAACGGAGAGGCTAAAACCCATCGGTGAGAGCGGCTGAAGAATCGCAAGGTCGTGAAGGAGATTCGCTGTAATGTCCGATTCTCCGTGAGCCGACGAGAATACCGATGGAAGGGACTTTAGGTCTGCTCTTCCCCGTGCGGCTGCATAGGCAACGGCGAGGGTTACTTTTGATACCGTAGAACATCTCCGACGGAGCCCACTTGGGATAAAGTCCGTGTTCAGCCCGTCTGCTGATAGGACTGCGCTGCTGTCTCCGGGAACGGCTAAAAGTCTTGACGTTTTGGGTATGCAGGACCACCCTCGAATCGATGCGTAGAGCGTTTGCCTGCAGCAGCTGGTGTTAGGTTCCATAGTCAGGTCGGCTGGTTGCCAGCACATTTCGACATTAACGTAATAAACTCAGGGTGATTATAACCACCATAGGCGACGACTTTCCAGTAGAACGAAGTATTGTTGCGCCGTTTTGTTCTTTCGCGCGTACGACTAAAGTGGTAATTTTGCCTTCGTTGACTAGGGCGTGTTACAGGGGCGGCCATGAGTAAAACCGTTAAATCGATCGATCGTGTGATAGCTGTTTGTGTAATTTCCCTGTTTATCCTCGTTACCGGTTGCTCAAAGACGGCACCGATGGTCACTCCGAAATTTCAGGTTCCTGTGTCGGACACTAAACGAATTCATGAAGTTGTTAAAACTGCTCTCATTAATCGGAGGTGGGTGATACTTAAGAACGAGCCAAACGCTATAGAGGCTTCGTATACACGAGGTAATCAGTATGTCGCCCACATCCGCGTTTCGCACGTTGGACGCCAGATTACGATATCGCACGTTGATAGCCACGATATGTTGTATAGCCAGGGTAGTGCAGGTCCGGTGATCCACAGGTGGTACAACACATGGGTTCAGAATCTGGAGCGAGATATTCAGGTCGCCATCGGGTCGGGTGTGTAGGAGCTCTGTACGTTGGCCCGGCCCTTGCTGGAGCTGTTGGAGCTATTCCAGGTCATATTGTTGGAAGGATAAAAGCTAGTCGTGTCCGGGATAGGGTTCCGGAAAGCTTCCCTTCAGATGCTCAGTATTTAGCCTTTTTCATTTTTTTGGGTAACTACTCAGCTGTGTTTTAAGTTGTAATTGGAGCTTAGCGGGTAAAACGGCTATTTTATTGCTCAATCTTTCATAACATCCCCTCATCGGGGATGCCGTATTTTTGCTGACTAGTGATTATTCTGGTTTTCATCCGCTACGGAGCAGTAAATTTTCTAACAATGAGCTCTGCATCGAGCGGATCCTTGGCGAGATACGAAGCCTCGTTACGTAGTTCGCCATCTCGTCGCAGGGTTATTGTTTGTACGCGCAGACCGTAGCTATTGAGCAGAACAATTACTCCGGTGTTGTTACTGCACTCAAGGGCGGCGATGCGAGCCCCGCTACGGTCTAGTAGAATTTGAGCCCGGTGCGAGGCAGTGGGGCAGAGTCGCACAAACATGTCGGTATCGGCGACAACCTCGGTGCTAATCGCCGGTGCTGGAAGGGCGATGGTACAGCCCGAGGCGATAAGTACAATTGTCAGTAGCAGGCGACGCAATCCGGAGCTGCGCCCCTGCGTTGGGGGTGATGGCGTTGCAACGGGTGCCACCAGGGCTGCTACGATAACTCCAACAGAGAGGACGATTCCAAAGCTACGGAGCGCGGGCGTCGAGCTAAACGAGAGGAGCCCAAACGATATCGCCGTTGTGATGGCTGAGAGCAGAACAGCAAAGTTAGTGTAGGTCGCTGATGCGAAGTCTTCAGCACAAAAAATGGCGTAGTCGATGGAGAGTCCGATCAGTACTAAAAGCGCAAAAACCGAAAATACGTTTATCGGGACTCCACAGAGTGCCAAAGCCGCAAGCGCGGTCGCGCCACCTACGGTAGGTGGAGCGAGGGTACGGAGAGCGTGGTGAATCCCGTAACGCCAGACGAGAAGTACTACAACAGCAACGTAGACGAGGCCAGTATATGTCATCGCAATCTCTCGGTAGCGAGCGAGTGCTGAAGATATCGCATCTGCGTGGTTCAGGGGGGTCACGCCAGGTATCCCTGCAAGGATGATAGTCGAGTCCCCCTGGAATCCGTTGAGAGGTACAATACTTGCCACGGTTGATTCAGCGAGTATTCCTAGGTACAGGTCCCTTACTGCGTCGCATGCGTGTGACTGGATGCACGATTGAAGAGTTACGTAGTGTGTTGGTGGGTTAGTGGTGAGTGATGCAAGCTTTGCTATGCTCGTCTCTGGCAGGTGAAGATCCTGAATGAAACGACGCGTCTCATCAGGGTTGTCGTTGAGGGTCTTGGCGGTAAGTGCATAGCGCCTCTTTTGCATCGATTGAGAAGGGGCAAGTTGTGAGAGGGCTCGATATCCTTTAAGCCGCCCCGAGGCAACAAGGCTATCGAGGCGCATTCGCAAGAGCTCTTCGCGCTCTAGAAGTTGCTCGTCGTTTGCGGCAGAAACAAGAGCAATAGTGCCTCCGTCGCCTAATCCAGTGAGCGTGCCTACTTGGCGTTGTCGGGCCACGAGCTCTGGAGGTGGGGTGCTGAGGATTCTTATGTCATCTTGGACAGTAATTCGGGGGAGTCCCACTGACGCAATGACTGCGCAGAATAGCCCGAGCGTTATGTATAGACGGCGAGAGTGTACTATTTCGGCGCATCCGGCAAGTTTCACAAGCCGGGTATCTGTGGTAGGTCGACCCGCAACACGGGGAACCCAGATCAAAACCAGGATAAGCGATACGAGCAGTCCGAAGATAGAAAAGAGCGCTAGCTGCTGCAAGCCTGGAAATGGGGAGAGCGCGATGCCCAAAAAGCCGACGACGGTCGTCGCAAATCCAAAGAGTAGACCGGCTCTGACTCGTCCGAGAGGACCACTTCGATCGGTGTCGGTTGTGGAGTAGTGCGCCACAAAGTAGTGGAGGGCGTAATCGCTTGAAACTCCTATAAGCGAGGAGCCAAAGCCGATGGTGATGAGATGGAGCCCACTTCCAGTGATGGAAAACCATACCCAGTGTGAAGCAATTAAGGTAACCAGAAATGATATAAACATAACGGCGGAAGTGACTATGACGGCTCGTGGTGTCCGAAAGACCCACCACAGTACCGCAGTCACAAGGAGCGCGGTCATGCCGGTTATGAGCGAAATCTCCATCTCTGTTCGAGCAGCAGCATCTTCAGCGAAGAATACGACTCCTGCAGGTATGATCGACACCCCAGAAGGTAGTTGTAGATCCTCAAAAAATTTCGTAACACTTCGGTGTGATCCTCCGGTGAGTCCGCTATGAGTTAGTGCTGCTGTAAGTAGTACGTTAGAAGCGCCTAACTGGTCTACATGAATGTAGCCATTGTGCACCGAGTAGTTGCCAGTGGCAGTGCGAATCTGTTGAAGGTACTCGGGGAGGCGTATGAGAGGATCCTCGGTGATTCCGCGCAACCACTGCATTCCCTCCGTAGAAAAGGCATGTGCCCGGGCAGAGTCGAGAAGCGCGCGTGTCGCGCTCGTCCCATCAACAGCGGGTGGCGGCTCGACGAGTTGGAATGGATGATCATACAACTGGCCCTCTACAGCTTTGAGTGATTCCAGTGATATTTTCTCCCGAATGTTCTCAAACATTCCGCTGGATCTCATCAGGTTAGCTACGTTGCTCGCGGCATGCTCAGCAGCACCTTGGTTGGCTGCGCGGATGACAATCGCCACGTGTCGGCTCATAGAGTGTGTGTGGGCATGGAGAGCAGCCTCGACCACTCTATCGCGATGGATAGCGGGGAGAAGTGCTAGAATGTTGGTTTCAAATCGAGAGCTGCCTGTAAGGAGCTGTATCGCCGCAGCGCAGAGCAGGGCAATTGAGATGGATAGGACAGCTAGCGAGAGCTTACGAAGCACGCTTGAGAGCCTCCTGTGTTTGCTCCAGCTCGGCAGCAGTGAGAAGGCGAGGTTCGGAGAATGTGGTGACCACGCGATCACCGGATGCATGTACTACCTCAAGCTGCTGTGGGCGCACTGTGCCACCAACCGATATTGTGTTGATCACCTGACGCACAAGACTATCTTTCGGTGTTAGCTGAACTGTCCACTCGCGCGCATCTCCGCTTACAGAGATCTCGAAGCGATCATCAATATCGCCAATGTGTCCACTGAGCAGTGATAGCATCGTTTGGGATACCCCCGTTGAATCAACAGCAGTAGTAACCGCCTGCTGGCCAACGATCTCTGTAATGCTCTGCTGGGTGATCAATGAGCTTCGACGTACCGGGATCTGCGTTTCCCAGAGCACTCCCTGACCCGGAATGCAACGCATGGTTCCTTGCGATGTAAGTGGTTCGGTGAGAACTGCGATAAAACGCCTCTCAGTGAAGTCTGCACTGAACGGTCCAGGGGGGGTGAGTCTGTGTCGAATACGATCAAGGTGTGTTGCAGCGACCTGAGGTGATTGGGGCGCTGCCCAGGCAGCTACATCGGTGCCTATCTGAAGCGAGCTTGCGAGAAATGCTGCAAGGCATATAGCTTGTACCTGTTTGTGCACCCGTTTCTTAACGTGTCGTCGTATCATAAACTCTCCTCCTGCAATAAGGCCGATACAGCAGTAGCTTATTATCCCGTTGTAAAGTGCCCACCACTCGGGCGTTCGAAACGCAGAGTCAAACGAGACTGCGGCGTTGACAGCAAAGAATGCGATCCAGACGATGCATACCTTAGTGCAATACCTGCGCCCTTCGGGTGGGATAGATCCCTCGATGCGAAGCGCGATTCGCTCGATCACATTTCTTGGGGTGAAGAATGAAAGCGAGAAGAGTGCGCAGAGAGCCATGTTCACACACGCAGGGAAAAAGAGAGGTATCTGCGGGATGCGTAGCATGATAAGCCCCACAATCGTGGCTGTCGTGCACACGATACCGAATGGAATGAGCCTTGAGCCGCAGAGGATACGGCTCGTGGCAGCGTGCGCTCGAAGGATGAAACAGATGGCCACGATCAGTACTGCAGCTTGGTAATATCCTGCGCGAAAACCCGCATATACTATCAAGGGATAGAAAAGGCTTAAGCCCCCCACAGCGACGGGTACTAGGCGGATCTTCATGCTATGCGGAATCTCGCCGGCACTTTGGCCCTCTTTAGTCGGTGGAGGAGGAACGTAAGGAGCCAGAGGCGTCGTTTGCTTGTAGGTGCGACTCCGCTGAGAGCGAGAGCTAGCTGTTGGTCGACAAGCTTTGTCAGAGGGCGAAAAAACGTGCGCGAGCCGTAGAGCGAGCGTAGCCGGAATAGTGAGAAGAATCGCCCATCGTAGAAAGACTGGATGAGCGAGCGCCAAGCAGCCAACTTGCGATGCATCGTCTTTTCGTAGCGTGCAGCTCCTACATCCCATCCAGATAGGATTGCCTGGGCCAGCTCAGATGCGCCCTCAAGAGCGAGTAAAAGGCCGCTTGAGAAGATTGGATCAATGAAGCCGCCAGCATCACCCACCAGAGCCCACGTCTTACCCGTCCAACGGCTGGAGCACATCTGATAATTTGAATACTTCATGACGGGCTTTATGCGAGTCGTATCGTGAATATAGGATCGTAGTATCGGCTCCTCACTCAGGAGTCGAGTGTACTGTTCCTCTGCAGTAGTGCCATAGGCGCACAGAGCATCCTGTCGAATGACAACTCCAACGGATACTCTTCCGGGGAGAGGAATTCGCCAGGCCCAACCGTGTCTCAATCGATTGATGTGTATATGTCCTTCATGTGCAGTAGTGGCGTCAGGGACGTGCGAAAAGACAGCTACATCTTTGCGGTCTCCCTCCCAGCCTTCGAGATTGAGCAGAGTGGCGATGGTGCGTCTCCGGCCGGTGGCATCTACGATGATATCAGGGCACTCCGATCCGGTGTGTTGTTTCCACATCGCGCGCGTGTCTTCATCGAATACTACCATATCGGAATCTGGATCGGCGATAAGTCCAGCTCTGCGCTGTACGACGACAACCCCTGCGCGCACGGCATTAGCTGCCACAATTGAATCGAATGCATCTCGTGGCACGTTATAGGCATAGCGAGGGGATGTGCCACCAGCATTATTGAAGAAGAACGAGACCTCCTGGTGGGGGGTCGCATAAAACGTGGCCCCAGGCTTGAATGTGCTGACCTTTGCCACCTCTTCCTCAATGCCAAGCTGTTGTAAGAGAGGGACGAGAGCCGGAACCAGAGATTCTCCCACAACTAACTCAGGGCGTCTGCCGGGCTCAAAAATAACTACGCGAACTCCAGCTCGCACAAGGTGGGTGCCAAGTGCCGCGCCAGCGGGACCGCCGCCAAGGATCGCTACGGTTCGAATAGTACTCATATGGTGTCCGCTGTCGTCCTGTTCTTATACCTGAGTATCTTTCCAGAGCCCGTGCTCGGGAGGGAATCGACAATTCGAAATTCCTTTGGGACCTTGTACCCTGAGAGCTCGTTGTAACACAGTGCGCGCCACGCCTCGACCGACGGTGTGCTCGTTTGCACGGGAACGACCTCAGCGATCACGAGGCTGCCGAGTAGTGGATGGGGTTCAGCAGAGACCCTCACCGCCGTAATGTCAGGCGAGCGTCGCAACACTTCCTCAATCTCTTCTGGGAAGATCTTGTTTCCGCCGCAGTTGATGACGCTCTTTTTGCGACCCCGATAGAGGATCACTCCGAGCTCATCCTTTGTAACGAGGTCTCCGGTGAAAAACCACCTTCCATCGAGCGATTGAGCAGTGCCCTCTTCGGGTGAATCTGAAAGGTTCTCAAGTAAGTAACCCGAAAAGAGGCCGGGCCCGCGGATCGCCAGCTCTCCGATTTCGCCTGCCGGCAACCGCTGACCATGCTCGTCAACGACTATGGCCTCATACGGTGGTTTGCAGATGCCCAGGGCTGTTGATTCAATTGATTCTAATTCATTCCACAGTGGTAGTCCTACCTCGATGATACCGTACACCTGTGTAAGTCGAACCCTAAAGCGCTCAAAGAAGCTGTCCGCGGTGCGCTTGGGGAGTAATGCTGATGTCGATATCGCGCGTTTAAGTTTGGTAAGCGGGTGGCTACTGTCAGTGCGAGCCATTAACTCGTACTGAATGGGCGAGGCGTATATCATCGTCGCGCCAAAGGTAGCTCCGAACGCAAGCATCTCTGGCGCGATAAGATCTGCGCAGTCGAGAATTGTTGCGCCAGCCTGAACGCACGAGAGTGCTGACGCCACAAAGTGGTACGAGAGGGGGAGGGGCGCAAGGATGACGTCATCGTGAGTCACTCCAAGTAGGTGTTGTGAGGCATTGGCACGTTCTCGGACTGCTCGATGCGAGAGTACTACACCCTTTGATTTTGCTGTTGTGCCCGACGTGTGTCGGATAACGGCAGCATCTGGGAAATGAAGGGCAATCGGAGATTCCTTAGTAACGTTAGAGCGGATAATGTTCAGGAAAGCGGAGTTGCGCTCGCACACGGAGGTGGCCGATTCGTGCGAGGACTGCAGTGTGCGGCGCCGTGCACTAGATGTTTGACTATCAAGCACCAACCACGCGATGCCGGTTTCAGAGATGACGCGAGATTGTTCAGCATCCGAGAGGTTTGGAGCCACGGGAATCGCCACGCAACCTGCCCGTAAGATTCCAAAGAGGCTGGCGAGAAAATTGCGCGCGTCTACAACGGAGACCCCGATGACACTTCCTGGCCGTGCGCCGGCATCCTGGAGGGTGCGACTGATCTCCACCGAGGCAACGTACAGCTCTTCGAATGTTCGGCTGCCCTGCTGATCAATTACAGCAGCATGGTGGGGCCAGCGTTCAGCACTCT
>JBIKKR010000099.1:0-10778 GCA_044360225.1 Bdellovibrionota bacterium
TCCTCCTCCTTAACTGCTGAATCCAGGGTAACTATCTGTTTGCATTGAGTTTGGCAGCACTAGCCCGCTCATGTGTATTCTGATCGAAACCTCCTGCAGTTTTGAGTAGATAGCGGGAGAATTCCGATGCCCTGGCGTGAAAAGTACTTGTGCTTTCGAAGGGTTAGCGAGAGGATGGGGAGGGATGAACGAGCTACTTAGTTTCTGTTCGCCAATGACTGAAGCCGGAGATAGCATTCAGGTTGTCGCCCCACAAAGTGGTTCGATATTCATCAGCACTATGCTCGCACAGTTTAAGAACCCCCAAAAAGCGGGACTTTTTGCGATTACAATACAAATCACCGATAAAGATATCTCTGCTTCACAAGAACAATAGACGCATATCGATGCGGCAATCGGTGTTTCCAGACAGGAACGACTTATGAATCATTCGCCATCAGATACAAAGGGCCAAGCAGTTTTGAGCGAGGCTAAGAAGGGGCTAGGATCCTCGGTGTCAGAGGTCCGGTGGCTCGGTCGTGTGCTTGTGTCTTCGGCGGACCGTTTTTATTGGGATAACGGCTTTTCAAAAGCGGCCTCCTTGGCATATTCGTCGCTGCTTTCGCTCATTCCGCTAACGGCTCTCTGTTTTGGGATCCTCGCAACATTTATGAGCGGCGGCGAGGAGTACATGTCCCAAATCCGCGAGTTCTTTTTTAAACAGTTCGTGCCGGGCTCAACTGCGCTGGATGCTCTGCTGCCGCTGATTGATCGCTTTAGTAGCAAGATGACCTCGCTGTATTTCATTGCGGCTCTGCTCGTTACGTCACTGCTGCTGCTCAACTCAATCGAGTACACCCTCAATCAGGTTTGGCAGGTGTATGAGACTCGGCGTATTACGGACAGGATAGCGATCTTCTGTGCTATTATCGTGTTGCTGCCGGTTTTTGCCTTCTCCGGTTACTACACGAGCTCGAAGGTGGAGCCGTTGTTCGCTGACTTTGGACTTTTAAGTGGAGTGTACCACGACACCGTGCCGTTTCTGATCGACTGGGTAGCGTTTGTTATGCTGTACTTCCTCGTTCCGAAGGCGCCGGTACGGTTTGTACCAGCTCTTTTCGGAGCGTTGGTGGCTTCTCTGTTATTTGGCCTCGCAAAGCACTGGTTTGCCTTCTACATTATAGAGTTTTCAACGTACGAGCGGGTGTATGAATCATTAGCGTTAGTACCGATCTTTCTTATTTGGCTCTACGTTTCATGGTCGATTGTTTTATTTGGCGCCGAGATATCGTATCAGGCGCAGCACCTTCCTCGCAGTGGCAAGCTTTGGACCCGGTCACTGATGTCGATAGGTGATGGTTCGATGCTTTTGGCAGTTCAGAGCTTGATTGTCGTCGGCAAAGCGTTTTCTCGCGGGCAGAAGATCCCCAACGAGCTAGAGATCGCTGAGGCGCTTGGATGTAGCTCCCTTGTGCTCAAGTCGAGCCTGGATTCTCTCGAGCGTGCCGGAATTATTATGCGAGGGGACTCTCGTGACATGCCTTTATTGCTCATGAAATCCCCGGAATCCATTTCAATGGCGGAGGTCCGTGAGGCGGTGTTCAAGAAGCGAGAGGCGATGTTTCTGGTAAGAGAGATCTCGCGCATGTATGATTGCTTTAAGGGGGGATCGCATCAAGGAGCTATCTCCCTTCAAAATTTACTAGTGGAAGACCAAGGAGCAAAGAGTGCCGATTCATCAACGTCAACTAAGTAATGGAATGTGTCTGATAGTCGAGGAGATGGACCATGTAGAGTCTGCCTCGTACGACTTTGTGGTGCCTGGTGGTATCATCTGTGATGAGCAAAGTTCTGTCGGTGCCAGTATCATTCTGGGCGAATTGCTCGGTAAGGGGGCCGGAGGGTTGGACTCAAGGGAGCTCTCGGATGCATTTGATAGCGCAGGAATTCGCCATGGAGAGGGGGTCGGCATGGACCGCTTCACTTTGGCTGGTTCGCTGGTGGCAAACAAAATCGACCGTGCGTTAGAGCTTGTGGTCTCGATGGTTCGAACACCGCACCTTCCTGAGGAGGATATAGGGCCCATTCAGAGCATCCTACTTCAGGATCTTGAGGCGCTTAAAGATAGCCCTGCTCGTCGCTCGATGGTCGAACTTTCAAAGCGTTTCTATCCTGCACCGTATAATCGGTCTTCGCTTGGAGAGTCAGAAGGAATTCGAGCTACCACTGGGGATCTTATGAAGCGAATGCACGCCACGTGGTTTCGTCCCGATGGCGCGATCCTTTCAATCGCGGGCAAAGTTGACGCTCAGCGGGTTTTCTCAGTTGTCGACGAGCTTTTTGGATCCTGGGAGGGGGAGCGAGTCGAGACTCCCCAATTTGGTGTGCGTCCACGGCCCGAGTATTTCCACATCTCAGAGCAGTCGGCGCAGTCCCAGATCGTGTTAGCGGCCCCCTCTGTTCGGTTTTCAGATGACCTGTACTATGAGGGAAAGCTGGTTGCGAGTATTTTGGGGGCATCAATGTTCGGTCGACTCTTTGTTGAGGTGCGCGAGAAACGAGGGTTGTGCTATTCTGTGTACGCTCGCCATAGCTCAACAAACCATTATGGGACGATGTCGGCTTACGTAGGTACAACCCCAGAACGGGCGCAAGAGAGTATGGATGTCCTGCTGCGGGAGTTGCATCGTCTGCCAGGAACGATAACCCAGGAGGAACTAGAGCGCACACGTACGAACCTCAAGGCTAGCTTGATTATGGGTGAAGAATCACCAGCATCACGAGCTGGTTCGAATGCTAGTGATTGGTGGCTGCTTAAGCGCGTGCGTGGCTTAGCTGAGATTCAGGCGGGAATAGATGCAGTGTCGCTTGATTCGATTGAAGAGTTCCTGCGGCGCTACCCGTTTACACCGTGCTCTGTCCTGACTCTTGGTAGTACAAAGCTGAATGTGCCGCCTACAGCGGTAGGGCAAGGGGTCTAACAGATACTGGGGAACTACTATGACGAGCGGGTATAAGAAGACCAAGTTAAGTAATGGGCTAACGATTCTCGGGGAGATCAATCCATCAAATGTAAGTAGCGCGATCGGTTTTTTTGTAAAGACCGGTGCACGAGATGAGACTCCGAGTGAGTCGGGTGTTTCGCACTTCCTGGAGCACATGATGTTTAAGGGTACAGCACGTCGCAGTGCGCTTGATATCAATTTCGCGCTCGGAAATCTTGGTGCACAGGCCAATGCCTTCACTTCGGAGGAGAATACAGTGTACTACGCTGCGGTCATCCCAGAGCGCTTCGCCGAAATGCAGGAGCTGTTGAGCGATATGGTGCGACCGGCCCTTGATCCGGGTGAATTTAGCACTGAAAAGAAGGTGATTCTTGAGGAGATAGCTCTGTACCAGGATCGGCCACAGTTCTTCCTTTTCGAGAATGCATTTAAGGATTATTTCGGGGAACATTCTGCGGGGAATTCGGTTTTGGGGAGCCATGAGTCCGTGTCGGCACTGACTCACGAGCAGATGCGAGACTATTTCACTCGGCGCTACTCGCCGTCGAATATCGTACTTGCGGCTACAGGTAATTTTTCATGGGATGCGTTTGTCGCTGACGCTGAACGATACTGTGGCTCATGGCGTGGTGATGCGGTTTCGCGCACATGCAGTCGCTACAGTCGCGCTTCCAAGAGTCACACGTTTCGCAAGCAGAACCTTAATCAAGCGCACGCCGTGCTTATCGCAGAGGGAACGAGCGCACAGGATAGCGAGCGCTATCCTATGGCGCTGCTAGCCACCATGCTAGGAGACGCAAGCGGCTCGCGGATGTACTGGGAGCTTATCGATACGGGGCTCGCAGAGAGTGCCGGAGTGGATAGTGATGAACGTGATGGCGCCGGGTGCTTCTCAGCGTACGTCAGCACCTCTCCGGATAGGTTAGAGCAGGTTCTTGAGATCGCCAAGAGTGTATTAGCGACTCCTCTGGACTTTAGAGAGGAAGACCTCGATAGGGCTAAGGCGAAAGTTATAGCGAAAATTGTGCTTGATGGAGAGCTACCGATGGGTCGCCTTATGGCTCTCGGATTGGAGTGGGCCTACCGGAAGGAGAGCACGCCGCTGTCTGTAATAATTGAACGTGTGCGGGCTGTGTCGCGTGGCGACATCGAGGCCGCGTTAAGTCGTTTTTCACTGACATCGTGGTCTGAGTACAAGCTGTTACCGAGCTGAGTGATTTGCTTGAACCGGCAGAGAAAAAAACTGCGCGTTGCTTAAACGCGCAGTGCTCTCTCTACTGTCCGATGGAACTCTCCTGACGGATGGCAGTCAGGCTCGCCGGGGGCTAACTAATCCTCGTCGTCGTCGTCTTCTTCTTCTTCTTCTTCTTCTTCTTCCTCGTCGTCCTCTTCTTCATCCTCGTCGTAGTCTAAGTCATCCTCATCGAGGTCGATGTCCTCGTCCTCGTCGTCCTCGTCTGAGTATTCCTCTTCTTGCTCTTCTTCGGCCTCTTCCGCAAAGACCTCCGGAGCTACTTCCTCAAGAGCTCCGGTCAGAGCTGATATAATCGAGGCCAGATCCTCTGGAGCGCAATCTTCGTTCTCAATAACCGATTCTACGGCGGCGCGAACTTCCGTCACAAGCGCATCTTCAAGGTCGCTTGTCTCCTCTTCTCCCTCGGCGCCCTCATCCTCTTCCGACTCGGCACCGTACTCCGACTCAAGGTGCTCTTGTAACTCTGCGAATCCCTCAACAAGTTGAGTAAGCGCTTCTACGATCTTTTCTGCTGCTTTAGTGCTCATAGTGACTATCCAAAAAATCTCTCTTGGTATGTGTGTTGCGAGAGATACTGTACTCTTTGTTTTGTTCGAATGCTAAAACCGTTTTAGGGCGGAAATCAAGAGGTAAGTCGCAGAACATATTGTGTAGCTAAGTATTGACATGTGCGCGGCATGTTCTTTTCCTGTTTTTAGCGATCTCTTCTGCGGCTATACTACTGCGTAGTAGGAACGAACGCGCGTTGTATCAACGGGAGGCAGTGTGAGAGCGACGAGAAGATTGTGCGGGATTTTATCTGGATTTGTGTGCGGAGTGATGGCAGCTGCGCTTGTTGTCGGCTGCGTGCCGGCTAACCAAACGCGAGGATCGGGTGGCGTAGGTTCGTCGGAAACGCGAGCAGTCGTTGCGTCGCCTCTGACCGTGCAGCTGATGGACGCAAGCGCGTTAGCAGCGGTTAATTCAATCGCAATAACCCGACCGACATTCATGTACGGAAACGCGCCAGGAGGCATCTCGGCTGACGACGCAGGTGGGGTGATAGAGCGTATTGCAAGAGAGAAGATGACTCTAAAGGTTCTTGGTGCGGCGCGAGGAAGCAAGCCTGGGATAGCTACCGATACTCCTATGCAGGCTGATGCGATTCTGCGGACGGAGATTCTGCGCTTTGACCAGCGTCAGGGATCAGCTTTCGGCGGCGAGCCAGCAGTGGTTTCGTTCAGGATGAATTTGGAGTCACGCGAAAAGCATAGCCCGATGTGGAGCGCGCAGTACTTCCTCAGGCAAGAAGCGGTAAGCGAAAACCTTCTGCGTCTTGGAGAGAGGGTTGGGCCAGCTGGTCTCGGTGCCGGTTGGAAGAGTGCACATGAGGTCTTTGAGCGCGGCGTGGGAGCGGCGCTGGTTGAGCTTAACACCCAGCGTGAGCGGCAGTTTCTCGTCAAATGAGCTATAGGGGCGGTTCGATAGGGGCGGGCGGTAAGCTTAGGATAGATCAGGCGTTAATCGGCACCTCAATATCGGCTTGCGAGAAGGAACTCGATTATGAGGAGTAGATACTCCGAAACAAGGTTAGGAAACAGAAAGATTACCTCTGTGTGGTAGCCCGATCTCCTGCTATTCTCATCTGGTTTGTAGGTTTCGGGAGTCCAGTGCGCGGCGCTGGTTTGAGAGCAGCTCTTTATGCTTGCCTATCTCGGCCGCAGTGGGTGCTGGCCCTGAAACCGAGAAAGAGAGAGTTGTACCATGTCAGCCGTGCAGAAGCGTCGCCCCGTCTCACGGGGTAAGAGTCAGAAGTCGCCTAGTCTTGAGGGTGTTCGGGGTAAAACTGCCCTGCGACCACGAGAGTGGGTTCGCGACACCTTCTCGGTGTTGATGTTTGGGTTCGGGGTGTTTTTGATTCTCAGTATCGGCTCACACGGCTACGACGTGTTTAACGATACTCCAACAGATCAGATCCGTAATCTGATGGGAAATGCCGGCCACTGGGTCGCAAGTATTGTTTTTGGCCTCATTGGAGTCTCAGCTGTAGTGCCGATCGTGGGGTTGCTGTGGCTCGCCGTCTTCAGGCTCGGTGGGGAGGGGCGGGTTCCGCGGCTATACCCACCAGTAGCTGTAACCACGGCAGCGACCCTTCTCGTTGTGGCGCTCGCCACGGGTCTAGCAATTCTCACCACACCGACGATCAGTGGATCGGTTGGCACAACGTCGCTTGCTGTCTGTGGTCGTTGGCTCGGAGTAGGGGGCACCGCTATCGCAATGACTCTTGTGGCATTGGTGAGCTGCGCAGTTCTGTTGCAACAGTCAATCGGTGATGTGGCTCAGGCTCTACGTATCGTGGCGCAGGCCGCGATCTTGTTGGTGGGCGTTCGATTGCCGGTTCTTGTTGTTCGAGCCCTCTTAATGGCGGCGGGTATGCTCTGGGCTCTCGTTCAACGGGCGTTTCTGGCAATTTCTAGGCTCTTTGTACTGCGGGCGCCTCTTGAGGAACCCGAGGCGCTACCAGTGAGTCGCAAGACGCGTAGCAAGAAAACAGGAGCTGTTCAGCCATCTGGTTCCTTCACGCTGGGTGATGTACCGGAAGCTGTCGAGCGTCCGGCGGTCCAAGAGTCCCCAAGAGAGGTTCTTGAGAGGCACGACCCTATTATTGTTAAGCCTAAGCTGCGAGACTTCCCAGAGGTAAAGACGTTGAGGCCTGTGGCCCCTTCGAAACCGAAGCAGGAGGCAGAACCTACCTCTGATGCGGTTCCGCAGTTCGATGGGTATGAGCCCCCGGATCTCGCGCTGTTGGACCGGGAGGATGCTCAACAACTAGGAGAAGATGATGATGAGCTTAGACAGAAGGCCGAGCAGATCGAGCTTAAACTGAGGGATTTCAATATCGCAGGGCGCGTTACCCAGGTGCATCCGGGGCCTGTGATTACCTTATTTGAATTTGAGCCTGCAGCAGGAGTCAAGGTCGGGCGTATCGCAGCTCTACAGGACGATCTGGCGATGAGCCTCAAGGCGAGTAGCATCCGAATCATCGCGCCGCTTCCGAAGCGCGGCACCGTTGGTATTGAGGTACCGAACAAGCACCGGGCAGTAGTGAGGCTGCGCGACTGTCTTGAAAGTCAGTCGTTTGCCTCGGCTGAATCGATTTTGAGCGTTCCCTTGGGCAAGGATACGTACGGCGATTCAGTGGTCGTTGATATTGCGGCGATGCCCCACCTACTGATGGCCGGTGCCACAGGTACCGGAAAATCAGTGAGCATCAATGCTCTGTTGCTTAGCCTGCTGTATCGCGCACATCCCTCAGAACTGGGGCTCATTTTGATCGACCCAAAGGTGCTTGAGTTGAGTATCTACGAGGGGATTCCACACCTGCGTGTTCCAGTCGTGACTGATCCGCGTCAGGCAAAGGGTGTATTGAGTTGGGCGGTTAAGGAGATGGATCGCCGCTACCGTTACATGCAGAAGTTCGGAGTTCGTAACATAGACGGATACAATCGAGTGGTTGCTGGCAAGCCGCCGATCGATGCTGCAGAGCCACCAATCAGTGCAACAGCAGTTCAGATGCAGATGTTTGCGGATAAACCTGCCGATGCACCGAACCAGGAAGCGGAGACCGAAAAGGTGGCTGTCGAATCGATCGCGCCAGAGCAGCTCAAGCCCCTGCCAAAATTAGTGATCGTCATCGATGAATTGGCAGATCTGATGCTGAGCGTCGGTCGTGAGATCGAAGAGCTGATTACACGCCTTGCGCAAAAAGCGCGAGCAGCGGGAATCCATCTTATCGTGGCCACTCAGAGGCCTTCCGTTGATGTTATTACAGGTCTGATTAAGGCCAATTTTCCGGCCCGACTTTCTTTCCGCGTGTCGAGTCGGATTGATTCTCGGACGATCCTCGATTCGATGGGAGCAGAGAAGCTGCTCGGTAAGGGAGACATGTTGTTCATGCTGCCGGGAGCTGTCCCGCTCAAACGTGTGCATGGTGCGTTTGTTTCGGATGCAGAGGTGCAAAAGGTTGTAGGCTCGTTGAAGTCAAACTGCCCTCCGCAGTACGATGAGGCTATTATCGCAGCGTGCGATAAGGCGATGAGTGAAGGGAGTGGCGACGAGTCGGGCCGGTCAGGCGAGGATGGAGTTGATGGAGAAGGGGATTCGGACCCGTTCTATGACAAAGCTGTGGAGCTGGTAATCGAGAAGGGACAGGCCTCTACATCGATGATCCAGAGGACGTTCCGCATAGGATATAATCGGGCCGCCCGCATTATCGAGATGATGGAGCGGGAAGGGGTAGTAGGAAAGATGGATGGTGTGCGCCCTCGCGAGGTAATAGTTCCCTCGAGATCGGCGGAGTCTTAGGCCATTAGACATCTTGGATGTAGGGTCATCTTTGTAGATAGCGGGAGAACTAAGATGCCCTGTTTGATGTCGCTTGTAGTTGAGAATTAAGCTGGTTTTCCGGTAGATTAGAGGTAAGAGGATAACTCCAATTCGAAGGCACTATGACAGGGAACAGCGACGATAAAAGCAAGGGCATGAATAAGGGTGGAGCTGATACATCGGGGCCAGTAGGCTCTGGTTCGTCACTACCGCTTCTTGAACGGATTAAGCAAACATTGAGCAGCACATCGCCGGAACGATGGGAACAGGCGGGTGAGGATCTCGATCCTAACAGGAGATATCAAAAGCCTCAGGACAACTGGGAGGAGCTGTTCTGCACCGATACAAAGAGTGGTGTGCTCGTGCTGCGCAAATCGACCCCGATCACAAGCAACTTTTATGGAGGAGGATACGCATTTGTTGAGGCATCTGAGCCGCGCTATCTCATTGAGTTGAGGGGTAGAGGCTGGGCTCCGAAGATGCTTGTAGATCCTTCCTACCGGAGCGCAGGCGTTGTTGATAGGAGTTGTCAGGTGTTGGCTGAAGGTAGCGTCGCGCGGCAGTTGTATCAGGAGGTGAGTGTAAGCGTTCGCAATTATAGAGAGAGCCTGCGCCGCGACTTTAATGATTTGGTGGCCCGTTTAATCTCCAACATTCATGAACAGATCAAGGGGACCTCGGCAGAGGATTGGAAGCCTGTGGAGCAAACCGAGCAAGGGTTTTCGGGCTATTGTGCTGACGTCAATGGAATGTCAGTCACTGTGTGGACGGTGGTGAGGGATCTAACGGCTGGCTTTGGCATGTATTTTTCAAAGTATGGCCTAAGATGGGATTGTCGAGATGTAAGCCTCTGTAAGGAGCTCTTTAATCTTGTGGATGAGTCTGTACGGAGCGCGTCGCTCGAGCAGCTAGGAAAGGTTCTCGAAGATATGTTGTAAGAATGGTGAGCTCATGGAGTTCTGGCTAGCCCGCCAGCTGCTCTTCGACAAGCTTGGAATATTCATTCTCCAGATCCGTGAACCGAGAATGGAGATTTGTAAGCCGCTCGTTGGCGCATTGGTAATCAATGATAACATCACGCAATTGGGCACTAGCCTGGGTGAGTGCGTTTGAAAGTTCCGAGAAGACGGCCTGTTGGTCAGTGGTCATCTGAATTTCACTGGCCATAGCATCGACCGTCCTGAGGGATTCTGCGAGCTTTTGCTCTAACGAGAGGGACTCTGCAGAGGAATCGTTGTGCGATGCGAGCGACTGAATAATTGCAACTTGGTCCTCTTCCGACATTGCGCGCAGCTCCTGCAGCTCATTTTCTCTGGCCTGAACATCGACACGGGCTTTGTCTACCCGCTCGACAAGAGCACTTAAAGTAGATTGTTGTTCTCGGATCGCTTGCTGAAATGCCTCAGATTGCGTTTTTATAAAGGCAATCTGTGCTTTCGAAGCAAAATTATCTACGTTACTCAAAGTTTCGACGAGTTTTGCCTCTAGTTGTGCTGATTCCTCTCGGAGCTGTGCTGCCTCTTCGTCACTGGCTTGGAAGCCAAGCCGTTTGCCGAGAATATACCCAACGAGCGGCCCGATGATGGCGAGCAAAGCTGCAACTATTAGGATAATATAGTTCATAGTGCAAAATAGAGTGTCATACCGATTTCAGATTACAGGGCATCGCAATTCTCCCGGTATCTACTCGACAAATGCGCTAGAATGTAGTGCAAAACTCAATAAAAACAGCCGTTCCCACGCATTTGTGGGCCTTTAAACTGGACGAGAATTGCGATGCCCTGATCAGATTAGCACAGTCACCTTAGGGGACAAGGCATTAATACGCACGTCGAAGTGCGAAGACAGGATATCGCAGTTCTCCCGCTATCTACGCTAGATCGCTGGAAGTTTCGATAAGGATACAAATGCGCTGGCCAGCGCTGCAAAACTCAAGAAGAACAGCTAAATCGGCGCATTTGTGGCCCTCTAGAATGGACGAGAACTGCGACGCCCCGGTGCGAATAGCCCTATCCAGCGCAGGTGAAGGTGACGCATCCGTTAGCAAAGGAGCGCGCCCCAGCTGTCGCGCCACACCTCGTGGAGCGGATGGCACAGACAAAACTCGTCGCGTTGCTTGCGATTCCAGAGCCTGCAATAATTGGTAGCCAACGCCCGATTTTATCGCTATCCGG
>JBIKKR010000100.1:0-10772 GCA_044360225.1 Bdellovibrionota bacterium
CCAAGTTCAGAAGCAGTCACCACGTTGGAGCCATACTTTGGTGATTCGTTTCCGTACATTCTCTACCTTGGGCGCAAGGAGATGGGCAAGAACGCGCACACGCTCATTGATTACTTTAGTGAGATTAAGGATCGAGGTCTTATCGATCCGAGCACCAAGTTAGTCATTCTGGGTGGCGGAAGTTTCTCCGATCTACACCGAGGGGATGCGGTGCTACGAGGTGATGTGCTCGACCTTCCCCACGTTGGGGAACGGGAGAAACAGCGGCTACTACGCCATGCGATGTACCTATGCCAGCCATCAACCAATGAGTCCTTCTCGATCGTGCTCATGGAGGCCTGGATGGTCGGAACGCCCGTGGTAGTGCACGGCGAGTGCGCAGTGACAAGGCACCACGTGATTGAGTCTGGTGGTGGTCTTTACATGTCTTCACCGAGTGACCTAGCGGGTGTTACGCGTTTTTTCTCTGAACAACCTCACCGTAGAGCCGAGTTCGCGGCGCGAGGGCGTGCCTATGTGGAGCGGGAGTTCTCGCGGGAGGCGGTACTAAAGCGCTTTGATCAGGTGATACTTAGTTTGCGGGAGCATGAAGCCGCACATACTCCAGCTGACTGTTCCCATGACAAGCTTACAAGCACCTATGGTAGTGAACACGGAGATACCTGAACGCGCGACAGTGGTCTTTCACAATGTTGAGCCTTCCGATGCAGTGGAGGCGCGGGCGCTACAGCTGTTAGGGAAGCTGTTAACCTTCTTTCCGTCGATCATGCGTGGCGTAATCACTATTGAGGGTCGTCACCACCATCATCATCAGGGTAATGTGTATCATGTGGCTCTCCGGTTTCATCTGCCAGGGGGTGACGTTGTGGTGAGCCATGACCCTGAGCGTAATCACGCCCATGAAGATGTGTATGTGGCGATGCGTGATGCGTGTGAGGCAGCCAGGAAGCAGTTGGCCAATTCCATAAAGCGCCAGCAGGGGGCTGGTCTGCGACACGAGCGCTCGCGCTTTGACGGGAATCCCCGGAATTCCTCGGCCTAGAAGGGGGAGTGACTTCATAACGTGGTGCCAAATTCAGCACGCTGAGTTAGCGTACCAGCATGAATTCGTTCACGGTCGCTGGTAAGCCACATCGTCATCGCTGGATTATCTGCGCGCTGCTCTTTTTGGCGACAACGTGCAACTACATCGATAGACAGGTACTTGGCATCCTGGCGCCTGAGCTAGAGCGAGAGTTCGGTTGGAATGAGGTAACGTATGGGCATATCGTTACTGCCTTTCAGACCGCGTATGCACTTGGGCTGCTGTTGAGCGGGTGGCTTATCGATCGGATCGGTAGCCGAGCTGGCTTGGCGATTGCGGTCTTTCTCTGGAGCCTCGCAGCGATGGCGCATGGGCTCGCTCGCAATGCGTGGCACTTTGCTGTGGCGCGATTTGGGCTAGGGTTGGCCGAAGCTGCAAACTTTCCGGCTTCAATTAAGAGTGTCACCGAGTGGTTTCCCGAGCAGGAGCGCCCTTTTGCGATCGGTATCTTTAATTGTGGGACGAATGTTGGGGCTATTATCACCCCCATAATCGTCCCGATCCTGGCGGTCTCCTTTGGGTGGCAGTCTGCGTTTCTCGTTCTTGGCGCAGTTGGCTTTGCGTGGCTTTTCCTGGCTTGGTTTCTATTTCGTGCGCCTCCCCAGGAAGCCGTTCGGCAAACTGTCGCCGCTGAGCGAGCAGGGTGGCTTCAGGTGCTGCGTCTTCGGGCTACCTGGGCGTTTGCGATAGCCAAGTTCTTAACCGACCCAGTTTGGTGGTTTTACCTATACTGGACCCCTAAGTACCTCAGCAGCACCTTTCACCTGAACCTTATGGCTCTGGGAGCCCCATTGGTGATTATCTACCTCGCAGCTGATGTCGGTAGTATCGGTGGCGGCTGGTGGTCTAGCCATCTTGTTCGTCGCGGCCACGATGCGCGAGCGGCTCGTCTCAGGGTGATGCTTGTTTGTTCGATTGTTGTACTGTCCGTTATGGCTCTGGCGTATACTAAGAGCATGTGGCTGGCGATTGTATTGCTCAGCCTCGCTACAGCTGCGCACCAAGGCTGGTCGGCTAACCTATTCGCGTCAGCGTCTTCGCTTGTTCCGAGGGACTCGGTTGCTTCGGTTATCGGTTGTGGTGGCATGGCGGGAGCTGTCGGTGGGGTACTGTTGGCAGAGACCGCAGGACATGTGCTTGAGTACACAGGTTCATACGTTCCTCTGTTCTGTGCCTGCGCCTCGGCCTACATCGTCGCATGGATGGTGTTTCGCATGCTGACCAAGGGAGCCCCCACTACTGTACCGGTGAGTGAGTAACCTGATGAAAGACAGGAGTATTCCAATCAGGATACCTGAAGCCGCTAATCTGCGAATAGCGCGATTGCGTGAGACGTTCGAGCGTGAATTTGGGAGCAGTCGCCGATCAAGGCGGTCTGACTCTCTCTTTGCGATAACCGTTCCGCTGCGCCTGTGCCCGCTCGGGGCTCATAGCGATCATCAAGGCGGAGTAGTTACAGGTTTTGCCATAGACCGTTCGATCGACCTAGTTGGAGCTGTAACAGATGCTCCGCATGCCGAGGTTTTTAGCACCGTATTTAATCAGCGCATGGCAGTCCCTTTTGAAGAGCTGCCGCCGAAGATTGCGGGCGAATGGACGAATTATCTAAAAGGGGCTGTTCTGTCCCTGGCATCTTCAGGTACTCGGCCTGACATGGAGCTGCGGTATGGGTTTCAAGGTGTGGTTGATGGGATGATGCCGATCGGCGGGTTGAGCTCCTCAGCGGCGGTGTCTATCGCCTACCTGCAAGCGCTTTCGCATGCCCAGGGTGCAATATTATCGAGCACAGATCTGGTTTCGCTTGTTTCTCATATAGAAAACGGTTACCTGGGGCTGCACAATGGAATCCTCGACCAGTCAGTCATAGCGCACAGCAAGATCGATGCTCTTACGGTTATTGATTGTCGTGATAGTAACACAAGTTCTCTAGCGCTTGGATCAACCACTATCCCGTGGGAGATACTTGTTGTTTACTCAGGCCTGAGTCGACAACTGACGGCAACACCCTTCAACCAGCGCGTGGCGGAGTGTCGTGAAGCGGCTAGAGAGCTTCTTGCAAGAGCCGGACGCACTGCGAGCGAGAACGTAAGGCTGGGAGATGTCCCACGCGAATTGTACGATGGTCACGAACAGACTCTACCAGAGAAATTACGAAAGCGTGCGCGACACTTCTTTAGCGAAGCGCAGCGGGTACAAGACGGTATTAAAGCCTGGTCGTCTGGAGATATCCTAAGGTTTGGTACCTTGATTACTGAGTCAGGACGCTCCTCGATAGTGAACTATGAGAGTGGCAGTCCAGCGCTTGTTGCACTCTATGAGATTCTCTCGGAGCAATCCGGAGTATACGGAGCGCGTTTTTGCGGTGGAGGTTTTCAGGGGTGTTGTTTAGCTCTGATAGATCCTACCAAGAGAGATGATGTGGTTGCGAAGCTACATGCGCGTTACACTGAAATGCATCCTGAGCTTGCCGATAGTTATTCAATTCATTTCTGTAAGATGAGTTACCTGGGTGGGGTGCAGGAGCTTGCATGATCGATACCGCTGTGATTCTGGCTGCTGGAAGGGGAACCCGTTTAAAGGAGGTGACCCGTGATCGTTCAAAGGCGATGGCTCCCGTTGCCGGTAAGCCTATGATTCAACGTGTGATAGACCAACTGGTGTTGGCAGGGGTGTCTCGATACGTTGTGGTAGCGGCACCTGGTGATAGTGAGCTTAGGAGCTTTTTTTCCAATCGAGCAGAGGTTTCAATTGTTGAGCAAGTAGCTCCACGTGGGAGTGGAGATGCCCTACGAGCGTGTGAGGGGCGTGTAGCTGGAAGCTTTATAGTGTCTGCATGTGACAGTGTGGTAGCAGCAGGGGATATCCGCAAGATGTGTGAGCTGCATCTGCAGCTACACCCCAGGGCAACTGTTGGCGTGTTGCACGTGAGTGCCGAAACCCCACTAGCTGCGCGATCAGTTGTTACACTACGTGGTAGCCTGATTAAGCGGCTTATAGAGAAACCCGGGCCAGAGGAACGGATCTCTGATAGCACGGCGTTACCTCTCTATGTCTTGAACTCGGGTATCTTTGCTGAGCTTGGGACGATCGCTGTGTCTGCTCGTGGTGAGTATGAGTTGCCTTCACTGCTCTCAAAGTGGTGCCAAGGAGGCCAAATGATTGGAGGAGCCGACGTATCAGAACGGTATGACCTGACTACCATTGACGATCTGCTTGCTTTAAACATACGATTTTTGGCTGAGCAGAGCCCCAGCGTGTCGGTTGATCCGAGTGCCAGGGTGGCAGCCGATGTTCAGCTTATCGGTCCGGTTATGATCGGGCCCAATTGTAGTATAGCCGCCGGCTCCGTTGTTGGCCCTGATGTCTATTTAGAGCGCGAGGTGAGTGTTGCAGCAGGCACCAAACTTCGGCGCGTGGTAGCACTGCGTGGAGTCGCACTCGCTGGAGATATCTGCGATGTCGTTCGGGTCGGTGTGAGCCAGGAACGAGGTGGTGTTTAGTTTTAGGGATGTACATTGAGAACAGCTACAGAATCGAATCCTGTGCAAACTGCGAAAGCAGAGCGACGACTGGAGTGGATGGAGGCGCTCCTGGAGACTAGAGCTGAGTCTCCGGAGATATTTTTGGCGCTATATCTTCATCAGCTGGAATTGCTGGGGGAACTTGGAGGGTTAGGATGAAAACCGTCCAATCCCCCAATCCAAGCTGGAAACCAGGTGAGCAAATAGTGTCCCCGGTCAACGAAATGGTTTCAGTCGATCCCGCCTCACTTGATGTAGCGGCGACTTATCGGATTATGGTGGAGGCGATAGCCCCTCGGCCGATAGCATTCGTCTCAACTCTTAATGATAATGGCTCTGTGAATGCAGCTCCGTTTAGTTTCTTCAATGGGGTCTCTAGCAATCCACCAGCGCTGATGTTTTCAATCGGGTTTACTTCAAAGGGCGAGAAAAAGGATACGCTGCGCAACATCGAGCGAACGAAGGACTTCGTTGTCAATTCAGTCGCGGAGTGGATGGTCGAACCGATGAACTTCTCTTCCGCAGAGTATCCGTACGGTATTAGCGAGCTTAAGATGGTGGGACTCGGTTCCATTCCATCTGAAGTGGTGTCGCCCCCTCGGATTAAAGAGTCTCCGCTTCACTTCGAGTGTCGTCTGCACTCGCTTCAACAGGTAGGCAGACAGGAGGCGGGGGCTGCGACTGTGGTGATCGGTGAGATAGTGAGGATCCACGTGTATAAGCCAGCATGGCAAGATGGTCGTCTTATCGGAGAGGCGCTTAAGCCGGTTGCTCGGTTAGGCGGGGTCCGCTACTGCGTAGTTGAGAGCGCATTTGAGCTTTCACGGCCGCGGCTGGCCTAGGGAAGGGCTCGCAGAACCCCTTGATGTTTCAGGGAATCTGGGCGAATCTACGTAAGGCAATAGATTAACGACAGACAGCAGTTAGGAACGTTCGATGAAGAGAGAGATTCCGGAAAAGTACGATCACGCCAGTGTAGAGAAGCGCTGGATGGAAACGTGGGACCACGCTCAGGTGTATCGCTGGGATGCGACGAAATCCCGAAGTGATAACTTTGTAGTCGATACCCCGCCGCCCACCGTATCGGGGTCGCTGCATCTAGGACACGTGTTTAGCTACACCCAAACCGATGTCATCGCGCGCTTTCAGAGGATGCGCGGGAAGAATATCTCATATCCGATGGGATGGGATGACAACGGGCTGCCTACGGAGCGGCGCGTGCAAAATGTTTACAACATCAGGTGCAATCCAGCCGTGGCCTACGATCCCAGTTGGAAGCCGACAAAGATAGACCCTAACAGTAAGGAGAAGGTCGTTCCGCAGGAGGTGTCACGAAAGAATTTTGTTGAAGCGTGTGAGCTTTTGACGCACGAGGACGAAAAAGTTTTTGAGGGGCTCTGGAAGCAACTTGGACTATCGATCGATTGGTCGCGCACCTATTCAACTGTTGGCACTCACTGTACCCGGATCTCTCAACTTTCATTCCTTGATCTAGTAGAGAAGAAGCAGGTCTACAGTATCGAAGCGCCAACGATGTGGGATGTTGACTTTAAGTCAGCAGTAGCTCAAGCCGAGATTGAGGATCGCGAGGTCCCGGGAGCATTCCACGATATCCAGTTCGGAGTAGAGGGAGGTGGAGCGTTCACAATATCAACGACGAGACCAGAGCTCTTGCCGGCGTGTATAGCGGTTGTAGCGCACCCCGATGATGCGCGCTACAAGCCCCTTTTCGGGAAGTTCGCGGTAACGCCGCTCTTTCATGCACGAGTGCCGATTCTTCCGGCAGAACACGCAGATCCAGAGAAGGGCTCGGGAATCTTGATGGTGTGTACCTTTGGTGATGCAAACGACGTCGAGTGGTGGAAACAGTCCAAGTTACCGGCAAAGCCGATAGTTTCTCTGAAGGGAACATTGCTTGATGTCGAGTTTGGTGCAGCGCCATTTGAGTCAGTGAACTCAGAGCTCGCTAAGACAAACTACAGTAAGCTGGCGGGGCTCGATATTCGCAAAGCAAAGAAGGTGATCGCTGAAATGCTTGCCCAGCCTGGGAGTGCCGTTGATGGCGCAGCTGCGGCTTTGCAAGGTGAGCCAAAGCCGATATCGCACGCGGTGAAGTTCTATGAAAAGGGTGATCGCCCGGTTGAATTTATAACGACCAGACAGTGGTTCATCAGGACCATGGATCACAAGGAGGCACTGATCGCACAGGGGCGTAAGATTGCGTGGCATCCGGAGCACATGCGGCTGCGATATGAAAACTGGGTAGAGGGACTCAATACCGATTGGTGTATCAGTCGACAACGGTTCTTCGGGGTTCCGTTTCCTGTTTGGTACCCGATCAATCAGGCGGGCGAGGTGCAATACAATAAGCCTATTTTCCCGACACGTGAGCGTTTGCCAGTAGATCCCTCGAATGATCTTCCAGCTGGATACACAGAAAGTCAGCGCAATCAGCCGGGGGGATTCTGTGGTGACCCGGATGTTATGGACACCTGGGCGACCTCTTCGATGACACCACAGATTCAGAGTCAGTGGGCGCTCAATCCGGAACAACATGCCAAGCTGTTCCCGATGGATATTCGCCCGCAAGCGCACGAGATTATTCGGACGTGGGCCTTTAGCACGATAGTCAAAGCCTGGATGCACGAGGATGAGATCCCCTGGAAAAACGTGGTCATTTCGGGATGGGTGCTCGATCCTGATCGCAAGAAGATGAGTAAGTCCAAAGGTAATGTAGTGACTCCGGAGGCTCTGTTGGCTGAATATTCATCGGACGCCGTTCGTTACTGGGCTGGACGAGCGCGCCTTGGCGCAGACACCGCGTGCGATCCAGCGGTGTTTAAGATCGGCAGTAAATTAGTAGTCAAACTCTTTAACGCGAGTCGCTTCGTACTCATGCAGCTCGCAGATCCGGTTCCTGGCGTTCAGGCGATACGACATCCTCTTGATCGCGCTATGGTAGCAACGTTGACTCAGGTTGTTCGCGTCGCGACGGAGGCGTTTGCGCGTTTTGATTATGCCCTGGCACTTCAATCAGTAGAGGAAAAATTCTGGGAGTTCTGTGACCACTACGTAGAGCTCGTGAAGACCCGCTCGTACAATGAGCAGGATACGATAGGAAGGGAGTCCGCCCACGCATCGCTTTTCTGGTGTCTCAAGACATTTATCCGCCTATTCGCACCGTTTATGCCGTATGTAACAGAGGAGGTCTGGTCGTGGCGCTTTGTGGGTGACGGGCGAGATGCTTCGGTTCACACAACCCCTTGGCCTGAAGTGACTGAAGTGACAGAGATTGAGGGAGACCCAGAAGCGCTCGCTGCAGCAACCGAGGTCGTATCAGCTATCCGTGGAGCCAAGACGAGTGCTCAGAAGGGCCAGCGCTGGGGCGTGTCCGCGCTCACGATAAAGGCCGCTCGTAGGAACTTAGAGGTTCTCAATACCGTCCTCGATGATGTTATCCGGGCTGGTAGCGTGGTTGAAGGGGGCACCAACCTCGTGGTTCAGGAAGGGGAGTCATTCCCAAGGTTTGCGGTAGATGTAGTCTTGGCCGAGGGAGAAAAGTAGAGGTTCGTGGTACCATAGCATGGTGCGCGATGAATTGTATGGTGCACAATGAGCGGACTGTGCTTCAATAGGTCGTGTGATAGTTCATCCCTATTTAAACATGTGGATGGCGTTTAATCATGTGTATCTGGAATCTGTAGTGGGACGAATCATGCTAAAGAAATTAATCGCCAGTCGCGTAGTCGTTGCAGCTCTGTTCTCGGTTGTATCAGCAGCAGGATTGAGTGGATGTACCAACCTTAATGACCCATATGGATACGGTGGAGGATACAATCCGCCACCACCGCCACCTGCATATTACGGAGGTGCGCCCTACTATGGTGGTAGTGGTGGATACTACGGCAACGATCCCTACCGGCGAGAGCGTCGCGACTTAGAGCGAGAGCGTGAGCGATTAGAGGAGGAGCGGCGTCGTTTGGAGCGCGAGAAAAATGCGCAGCCGATCCCTCCGGCATATACCCGACCAGCGCCCCCACCAGATCGTTGTCCACCAGGATTTAGCCCGAGTGAGCAGAAGTGCTCGCCAGAAGAGCGCCGGAGGGGATGCCGGGATATGCGTATGCCGAGTGGGCTTGGGTGTGTTGATCGGCGTTGATGCTATGGGAACGAGGCAAAACCTCGGGTGCGCGAATGTTGCCTCTTTTTCCTATCTCTCGAAACGGCTTAGATCGGCTGAGGGAGCCACGAGTTGGAATCACAGGATAAGAGTTCGAAAGATATCGGTGAGTCGAAAGCTAGAGGTGCGGAATACTGGGAGCGCCGATTCCACAGTGGGGATACCCCCTGGGAGCTCGGAGCTGCCTCAAAGGTGCTTTTCGAAGGTCTCTCAACCCTGTTTCAGGGCGATAAACCGCTACGAGGCCTTACGGTGCTCTCGCCTGGCTGCGGCACAGGATCGGATGCTCTAGCGCTGGCAAAAGCTGGTGCGACAGTGCTAGCGGTAGATTGGTCGTCGCATGCGTGCGCGCGGTTGCAATCACGGCTCTCGGTGGGCGAGCTTGAGGTCGGTGTTGGAGGGATTCGAGTACAGCACGGCGATTTTTTCTCGCTTCCGGCGGAGCGAGTCGATCTTGTTTGTGAGCACACGTTTTTCTGTGCGATCGATCCGGAGGCGCGAAGAAACTACGTGTCGACGGTTTATCGATGGCTGAAGCCAGGAGGCTATCTCGTTGGCAATTTTTTTGTACTTGAATCTGAGGTCGCCAAGGATTTACCGGGGCTATCACTCACCAAAGAGGGTGTCGGGCCACCGTTTGCAACTACAGTAGACGAGCTGCGAGATCTACTGTCGGGATACTTTACGATTATAACGTTGCGACCAGCCAATTCAGGCGAAGAGGGACGACGGTCTGGGATGGAGTGGGTCGGGGTCTTTCAGCGCGCATAGGGAGGCGATTGGCGGGGGATTCGAGTAAGCGACGATTGCTAGACTTGCGCGGGCTGAGAAGTAAAGGCTAGCCTACGTAGGATTGGATGGTGTTTAGAGGAATTGGGGGCGCAGTGGGAGAAGCTAGCTCAGCAAAAGACAGCGCAGGAGTGAGGGTGTGTGTGGTTGGGCTTGGTCATTGGGGGCCCAACCTTGTCCGGGCGATTGAGCGGTATCCAAACGCGCAGGTAGTTGTGGCCGCCGACCCCTCTGAGGATCGGCGGAAACTCATCTCGGAGCGGATTCCGGGATTGCAGCTGGAATCGACTTTTGAGGCCTGCTTGAGTCTCTACGAGTTCGAGGCAGTGGTGATTGCGGTGCCGACAGCTATGCATTACCAGTTGGGAATGCAAGCCCTCGATGCCGGTAAGCACGTCTTCATAGAAAAACCACTTGCAGATAGTTCGCGGGCTGCGCAGGAGCTCTGCCGTAAAGCGGAGCAGATGAAGCTAACCCTCATGACCGGGCATATTTTTCTCTTTAACGAGGCTGTGCAGCACGTTGCAGATATCGTGCAGCGAGGTGATCTCGGTAATCTCTTTTATATCCACACTTTGCGCACAAATCTTGGGCCGATTCGCTCCGATGTTAATGCGCTCTGGGACCTCGCTTCGCACGATATCTCGATTTTCAACCATATATTCAAAGCTCTGCCGATGCAGGTCACGTGCTCCGCATACAGCCTTCTTGGCCGTTCGGTTGAGGATATCGCCCAGGGGAGTCTTCTCTATCCTGGTAATCGGGTAGCCACCTTTTTCGTGAGCTGGCTCGACCCTCAGAAGAAGCGTGAGGTGACCGTTGTTGGCGACCGAAAAATGTTGATCTTTGACGATATGAGGCCAGCAAAGCCAATTCGGGTGTTCGATAAGGGGGTAACGGTTAGTATGCCTGACCAGTACGCTGACACCTTTAACAGCTTTCGAATGTCGATACGCGAGGGGCAGGTGGTGGAGCCAGAGGTGACCACGGGAGAACCCCTTGTAAATGAGTGCTCCCATTTTCTTGATTGTGTAAAGCACGGAAGGACCCCGGTTTCCGATGGACGGCTAGGTGCCGATGTAGTCGCAATACTTGAGGCCCTGAGTCGATCGGCCCTGGAAAGAGGGCGCCCGGTTGATATCTGGCAGTCGGCTGAGCGCAAATCGGTATAGTCCCTGCTGCAGGGCATCGCAATTCT
>JBIKKR010000102.1:0-10687 GCA_044360225.1 Bdellovibrionota bacterium
GGAGCATGATACCAGGTTCAAATTAGCCTGTCCAGAGAAAAACTATCTTCAATAATCACTGCCGGTTGATTTAGGAAAGAAATCGCCCTGGGATAACAGCTCTCCTTCTTGTGCATCGACGCGTTCTGTCGAGTCGAGCTTAGCGAGTTGGCGTAACGGCCGGCGCCCTACCCTCGCTGCCAATTCAATCCCAGAAAATAGTCGTTCCAACGAGAGGAAACGAGCGATTGTGTGGCCGGATCACACTCCACCTCCCCGGGGTACCACGGCTTCATCCGTGCATCAACAACTACTGGCCCCGAGTAGCAGAGATGATGACGCTGGACCTCAACGTGCTGGGCATGAAGATCCGCCGCGGGCTCAAAACGCGTAAAGGTCGTCCAGAGAAAGGCGCTCTCGCTGGCAGTTGCACGACGAGCATCATCACACAACACGATAAGTGGCCACTGAGAGAACGGAGCGTGGCGGGCGACTCTTGCAGGAAGCTCTCTATCGCTCTTAAAATCAGCACCCGAAACAACCAGGCATCCGGGGCAAAAAACGGAGACCTGCTGTATACCTGCTGGAAGATCGCCACTAAATTCCCCTGGCAGCTCACGCTTGGCGGGCCCACACCCAAGCAGGAGTCCTTTACTGCCGTGATTGATCCTCGGCCCAGCATAGTCGAGGGTGTCCATCGAGGTGTTTGAGAAGATGTAAAGATCCGTCCGTAGGTCAGCTCTCGCTAAGATGTGCTCAAGGACTCGCGAGAACTGCGTCAGATCCATCGGAGTATCCGTCAGCAGCAGAAACTTCGTAAGCGCGAGCTGCCCTTCACCGAGGATCCGAAAAGCAGATTGGAGACTCTCACGCGCGTAACGCTCCTGGACCACAGCTGCAGCTAGTGAATGGAATCCTGTCTCTCCATACGACCAGAGGTCTCGGACTTGTGGCATTACTATGGGAAACAGCGGCGACAGAAGTTTCTGTAAGTACTCGCCGATAAAAAAATCCTCCTGGCGTGGTTTACCGACCACTGTTGCTGGAAAGATGGCGTGCGGGCGTCTCGCTACCGCTCGGCATCGAAACACTGGATAGTCGTGCTGCAACGAGTAATAGCCGTAGTGATCCCCAAACGGCCCCTCGGGACGCATCTCATGTGGGTTCACCTCACCGATCAAGGTGAATTCCGCGCTCTCAATAAGCGGCAGCGGCCCATAGGGATTATCAACCAACGGCAACTTACCCCCCATGACAAATGAAGCGAAGATAAGCTCTGGCACCTGCTCAGGTAACGGCGCTATCGCCGCTACGATCAGAGCAGGGGGGCCACCGACAGAGATCTGCACCGGTAGGGTACGACCGAGTTCCTTGGCTGCTAACAGGTGAAAACCTCCGCCTTTGCCGATCTGACAGTGAAGTCCAGTCGTAGAATCGTCGTAGCGCTGAATACGATACATCCCTAGATTGTGCACACCGGTTGTTGGATGTTCGGTGTACACCAGTGGCAGAGTGACAAAGGGACCACCATCGAGTGGCCACGTCGTCAAAAGCGGTAGCTCTGATAATCTGGGTGGATCGTCATAGAGTAGTTCAGAGGACACCCTGCGGCGTCGTAGCCCCACTTTTGCGAGATCAAAGAGTGTTGAACGATGCGACCACAACTTTGAGGGAGTCGGCGGTACCATCGTGTGCGGAAAGGATGCTAGCTCACGAACAAGCTTTTCAGGGCGCGGGCCAAAGGCCAGGTCAACTCGACGAGTAGTGCCAAAGAGGTTGGTGACGACCGGATAGCGCGAACCTTTGACATTAGTGAATAGGAGCGCTGGACCACCCTGCTCAATAATGCGGCGATGTACCTCTGCTAGCTCTAGGTAGGGATCAATAGGCGCAGCAATCTCAACGATCTCATGTTCCGAGCGAAAGAGCGCGATAAGTTCTTGAAGCGAAGACAGCATATAACGACTCATTCTGGACATGTTGTGAACAAACTCATCCGCTAACCTGACTATATCATCCCCGAGTGGCTTTCATCCGCTTAGCCAGCTCTGAGAATAATGTTATCTGACCCAAATACTCCTGCTGCTTAACTCTTACTCAATATGTCGGGTACAGGTTCAGCTTGGTTCGTCCGAGTTTTGTTGCTTGGTGGCGCCTGCGTGCCTCATGAGTTCCTGTCATCCTTATATTTCTGCCGGCTTCGGGCAGGTATTTCAGACGAAAGGGCCTACCTATTGAAGCATGCATTTGGTGTGCCTTCAACAATTGGCAGTACGTCGCAGCGCTCCTGCTATCTATGTGAAATCACTGAATGTTCCAGCACGAAGAGAAAGGGCTGGAGATAAAGACTATCGGGGCATTCCCCCCTGACGCCGACTTGAGACCGGCAGGGTAGTCGCGGCACCGCCTCTCCTGACCCAAGTGAAAACAACCTGCTTCGAAAGTGTCATTGCTCCGCGTTGCTCAGCGTGACACGCTGAGAGCTATTTCACTGTATCTTACCGGAGCCGCATATGTCCGTTGTTACTCATGCTATCGATTCCCAGGGAATAGTCACCATCACTCTAAATGATGAGGCGAATCTCAACGCTATGAGCGAGGAGATGGCAGCCGAGTTCTCAAGATTGATCGCCACACTGCGGACCAACAAGACAGCTCAAGTGATTATACTTTGCGGCGCGGGACGATCGTTCTCGGCTGGTGGTCACTTGGAGATGCTCGATGCCAAGCGCTCTAAGAGCAGGGATACTAATCATAAAGAGATGCTCTCGTTCTACAAATCATTTCTCTCCATCCTTGATCTCAGACTACCAGTCATTGCCGCCCTGCATGGTGCTGCAGTTGGTGCCGGACTGTGCCTTGCATGTGCAGCAGATATTCGTATAGCTGCAAGTAACACCAAACTAGGATTTACTTTTCTCAAGCTCGGTCTTCATCCTGGAATGGGCGGAACATTTCTTGTTCCACGAATTGTCGGGCCAAGCATCGCTACAGAGCTTCTCATAACGGGCAGAATCATCTCATGTAATGAAGCGTATCGTATCGGCCTCGTTTCAAAGATCTCGGAGCCCGATCAGGTAATGAATGATGCGCGCTCTATCGCGCAAGAGATCCTTGCGTGTGGACCAGAGGCACGCCTGCAATTACTTGAGACGATGCGTGGTGATCTGCTGGGACTTTCTACTGCGCTTGAACGCGAAGCTCAGATGCAGAGCATTAACTACAGCAGTAGCGAGTTTGCAGAAGGGCTAGCGGCTGTTCGCGAAAAACGCCCGGCGAAGTTTTAGGTATACATCGAGCACAGCACCCGATACTCCTACATTCAGCAGTTCAGCAGGATGAAAATAGCGTAGATGCGCAAAAGCACAAATGATTTTGATATTTGCGGAAGCGCAACCCTGGCACCGTCAGGGTGAGCGCCGCACATTCAAAACCACGCATACCGGTAATTCTTGGTTAGCCAGGCTAAGGGCACTACTCTATCTGTATGGACGTTACTAATGTTTCTAACGCTCTATTCGTATCAAAGCATCTTGGTTTCCCTGATGAGGTAATTCGGGACATTGCGATTCTCCTTGAACATGTCGCCTTCTCTGCAATGTCCGCCGAAGAACAAGCGGTGTTTATGCTAGAGCTAGGCCGCCTAGCAGCAGATCGATATACCCAAGTGGCTTCAAAGCGCCAAGATAGCGTCACCATGCCTCCCTTCTCGCTGATTGTTAGGGAGATCTGCCAGGTGCTTTGTAACAGAGAGGCCTAATCATGCCTAGCATTGCAGGGAAAACACCAGATCTTTCTACCACGCAACCTGTAAACCAAAAGGGGCAAGAAATCTCGCTGCAAGCAGAGCGCTCGGAAGCTAGTCCGACGTCTGAGTTCTGCTGTGCTTTGGTCATGCTCCGAGAGGCACGGGCGCACTTTGAACTTTCTGAAACTCTACTGGACACCTCATCGTGGGTTCAACACTGTCTGTTCGATCCTTTGGTGTCAGCACTACAGCGAGTTAAAGATACCATCATCAACCGGAATGTCTTAGTTCCCGTGACTGCTTTCATGACGTTCGTCTTTAACCCAGTGCTGTTCTCAGAGTTGGTAGCCGGTGGTGGCCCTACGATTGCTCAATTCTCGGCATTAAGTAGCTCGTTGAGCGGATCTCTGCCTGGTCGTATGTTTCTCAATGTCGTGCAATCGGTCTGCAACAATCCACTTGTAATTGAGTCTAACTCTCTCATTAATCCAGACAACGATCCGATTACGAACGCCTTTCTTTTGTCTGGAGGGCTGGCTCAAATTTTTGCTCTGGGCTACCCGGTTGTACGGACCGTTGAGTACATATTCGCGAGCGCCAACCGGCGAGAGCGCGCGCGACAAGGCCTAGAGCCGCTACCGGTTATATCGAAACCTTCATTGGTAGTCGTCGCCGATTCGGCATTGGCTGACATAGTAGTCGAGAATACACCGTATCGCAGCAACAACTGGCGTCGGCCAACAGTCATTGCGCACCCTGATGATAAGATACCACACGCATATGATATACGGAGTGCTGAGTTCCACGTCAGCTTTCCCGCATCTGAGAATCGCCCTTTTGTCAGTGATGTCATGAAGCGCACGGGGATGGATCGTGCTCGTCAGATAGTCGTTGGCGCATTTAATCACACCAGAGCCATTTTTTACGGAAACGAAAGTGGTGCGGCTATTTCTCCGTCTTTTTGCACTACGCTACTTGGACATCTGGCGAGTCAACAGAAAGGCGAAACGGAGCATGTTGTTCTCATTCTTCCTAAACAGTCTACTCTGCTGGGGACGAAGCCGTTTACACACCTCCTCGATAAGGATCAGCAGCTTATGAAGACAGTTCACAAGAAGGGGATACGAGTGGATGTGATTCATCCCGAAGATATTATTATGAACATGCTTGAGGACCAGATCTCGGGACTAGTAGAGGCTCGTCGAAACAACGCGGATTGTACAGGTGTGCCATTTAACATCTGTCTAATCGGCGACGACAACCACACGGCCCTTAAAAACTTCTCCAAGGAGATTGAAACGCGCTTTGAAGGTGTCAAAGTAACAATAATCGCGAATCAAGTTATCGGTGATATCGCTAATACCGAATTCAATAGGCTGACACCGGAACAACGTCTTTCAATGCAGGAGGCTGTGCTCGCTGCATCGGATCTGAATTTAGTCTACAGTGACGTGGACTCAACAACTACGGATCTTGCCGCACTGTTTGCTGATGATCACTCACGAGGTGGCACACGCGAGAAACGTCAAACAATAGTGATTATGGAAACCCCCGATGGAGCCCAGGAAGCTCAAAACTTAAATTACAGGTGCATCTGTCTGTATGATGGCATAACAAAAAAGGTTTCAGAACTTCTCGCAGCGCATCCCGCAACAGTGCCAGGACGACGGCGCGCCGCTGTGCAACAGGCGGTGGCAACTGCAGCGGTGTAACGATGCGCAGGAAGCTTACACTAAGTAGTTACTCGGCAGCTCTTTCAGTGCTATAAGGCTAGAGCGCAGCGGATAGCTACAACACGAGCCCGATCAAGGGGGCGCTCTCTTGCAAAACGGGTCAAACCTTAGCTTTAACTGGGGAGAAACTACTATGCAACGTATCGTTATCATGAACGCCGAGGGATGGCCGGGTATAGGGCATGCATCTCAGCTGTTGCAGAACGACGCGGATAACTTTGATCTGATCGAGGAGAGTATTAAGCTGGTTGAGCTTGAGAGCTCGGTCCGCACGGTTGGATATGGAGGGCTGCCTAACGCCGCGGGTTTAATGCAACTCGATGCTTCATTGATGGATGGGGACACCTTAGCAACGGCTGCGGTCGGTGCTCTTGAAGGGATTATGCATCCGATCAGTGTCGTACGCGAGCTCATGAAGAGGTTGCCACACGTTATGCTCGTTGGCGCTGGAGCTAAACAGTTCGCCCTCGAATGCGGCTTTCCTGAAGCAGATATCCTCTCACCGGAAGCTAAAGCTGCATATACTGATTGGAAACAGAAGAATCCTACTACAAAGCTTATCGATCTCTTTAGCCGCGATGATGGAAAGGGGTGTCACGGCACTGTGATCACGCTCGTCCGTAATGCCGCGGGAAGTCTATCAGGTGGGATTAGTACCTCTGGATGGGATTTTAAGTATCCTGGACGACTCGGAGACTCTCCAGTGATCGGTGCGGGCCTCTACGTCGATAGCCGATACGGTGGTGCTGCATGTACTCACTGCGGTGAGAATGCTATCCGCACATCGCTCGCACGCAGCGTTGTCCTATACATGAAAATGGGTGCTTCTGTGCGAGATGCAGTTGCTGAGGGCATGAAGGATCTCGCTGGTCTTAAAGGAGGATACCAGGGCCAGGTTGTTATCTACGCCGTTGATAAAGATGGAGAGCACTTCGTCGCGCAGCGACTGCAAAAGGGCGAGCCCTGCTACTACCTTGTATATCACGATGGAATGAAGCAATTCGAGCGAAGGATGGCGAATTACCTGGGCTAATCGCACTCGTTTACTTGAGGCTTGTTGCGGAGTTCAATGCAGCGGACGGGCGTGATTGCGACAAGGCGGAGCGGAAGCTCCGCGCTCCGATCTACTTTGGTCGCAACGCCAGTATCGCTCCTACTGCAACCAGGAGCGTGTGCAGCAACGAAAACCACATGCCCTCATAATTTCCGGTGCGCTCTGCAGTTTGATACAGTTGATACGCGACTGCCAGGGTGATTATCGTGGTGATTGAGATCGTGCGCATCCATGATGCATGGTAATGGGATGCTGTAGAGGTGGATACTTGTTGATGGGCGGTTTCCATAATCTGTAGAAACTCTAGCACTATCGCGGCAATAAAAAAGGGCCCTCAGTGGGGCCCCATCCGAACACGCCGAAAGACTCGGCAGGGATCTAGCGCAACAAACTGAGGCGCTCCTGAATGGCATCTGGATCACCTTCGTAGTGCCTCAAACTCTCTTGCAGAGAGATGGGCTCGAGATCTAGATGCAAAGCAACCCACGCGAAACTAAAGGGACGCTTTGGAGTCAACTTACCGAACAGCCACTGTCGCGCACTGCGTACAACATGACGCTCACAGTGAGCTGTACCAAAGGCATCACAGATAGCTCTCGCAAGAACTGCTGCAAGGAGATTTCTTTCGGGTTTTACTGGGGAGGACGCTTCTACTTCATCTTCGGGCAAGAATTTATTCGCAGAATTGCTCATAGCTCCTGTATAACTCCTGTCAAATCAAGCTGTTAAGAACTTTCTCTCGAGCGGTCGCTCTAGGGTTGCGGTTGGTTGTTTTAAAGGACCCGTATCCACAAGCTCCCGTACTCCTGCGTGAATCAAAAGGCTTCCCCTAAGCGCATTGATCCGGCAAGTAGCTGAGATTGCTTGCAGAACTAAGAAGAGAACATACACCCGATGTTTTAAGACGTCAATAGTTCTTTTAAGTTACTTTAAGCTACTACAGCGTTCTATCTGCTGGAACGGGATCGCGCCGGAGTTTGACAATTACGCCTGCGCTAGGTAGCATCCTGACCTCGAAAATTTCACGTTATGGAGTGTTCATGAATTCTGGCGCAGTAGGAAAGAAAAAGCTTTTTATCAGCAACCTTGATTTCGAAGTTACAAGCGAGCAGCTCCGCGCACTATTCGACGAAGTGGGAGCAACGATCAGCGTAGTGGTCGCCTCTGACCGCGAGACGAAGCGCTCAAAGGGATTCGCCTTCGTTGAGATGGATAGTGAAGATGGCGCAAAGAAGGCTATTGAGACCTTGAATAACCGCACCCTCAATGGGCGCCCAATGAAGGTGTGCGAGGATCGCGGCAAGAATGCGGGCCCAAACACCGGCGGTGGTGAAGGCCAAGAGGGTGGCAGGAAGTTCGAGCCACTCCCATCGATTCAAAGAACACAGCTCTTTAAGCGCAGGAAGAAATTGGATCCCTTCACTGAGGATCCAACTAAGTCGATCGATTACAAGGACGTTGCAATGCTCTCAAAGTTTGTGAGCGAGCGCGGGCGCATCCTTTCGCGTCGCTTGACTGGCCTCACAGCATACAATCAGCGTAAGGTATCAAAGGCCATCAAGCGCGCACAGAGCTTGGGGCTTATGGCGTATACGTCGATTCAGAGCAACAAGTAATTTGCGGCCGTTAAAGCGGTGAGAAGAAAAGCCGACCCTTTGTGGTCGGCTTTTTTATCTACGTGCGCCGTGCACAGTAACCCCTACCAATTGCGGCACCGGCTTTGGGTCTACCGGTCTTCTTGCTGCAAGAGGAAAAACAGACCTCCCTCGTGCGAACTGCCGTGCGTTGATTCACGGGGTTCGTAGACGCGCCACTGAGCTTGCGCCACAAGCTCCAGGAATTTTCCTTGGTCTTTTGAATTTATCCGCACGAGAACCAGCGCATCACGAGGAGCTCCGGCTCTTATCTGATCAAAAACTTCTCGAGCATCGCTTGGCACGATGCGATTGTTGGCCATAATGCTCTGATTCTGATCCATGACTGCGCTTGCAGATGGCTCCATCTGCTCCTCGTGAAAATCAGGTATATTCCACACATATAGCGCGCTTGGAGGCAGTACCGTAGCGCTGCGCGAACGATATGCATGCACGCGATCATCGATACCGTACAAGCGGGCCGTCGCCTCAGCATTTGCAGCCTTTAAAAGGTTCAGATCGTAGGCGTGGACAGTTTCAGCACCTCGAAGAGCTATCTGAGCAGTGATCCAACCAGCGCCACAACCAACCTCAGAGACCGTCTTGCCGGTGATAACTACGATCTGCTTCGATATGAGCCGGTCTAGCGTAGCGATCAACGTCTTGGAGCTTGGATGATCGAGCGTAAAGACTGTCGGGAGGGCGACACCTTCGTCGAAGCTTCTCACGAATCCACCAGGCTGGCCCATTCCAAAGTGACTCTGCGGGATACCGCAGCGACATATAGACTCCTCTCTGCCGTAGAATGAATTGAGAAAGGCCTCTATCTTGCGTCTCTCACCGAGATCAGAATCCAGCTCATCCAGGCTCTCGTCCTGTTTGCTCTCTGCTGAATCCCAGAGCGCACTCTGACTACTGCCACGTAGCGGGTAATAGAAAAGAGAATCAAACATCCATCCAGGCGGCACCCAGACTAGCGCTTGAGGAGTTTTCTGATACGTAAGCAGATAAAGGTACCCAAGCCCTCGCTCCTCACTCAAACCTTGGAAATTCAGCCGCTCTCGAATCTCCCGTGCTTCAAACACCGCATAGGCGCTCTCAAGCACCGCTTGATTAAACTCGGTACCAAGCTCTAGGCCAAAGGCAGGATGCTGCGCTACTTTGACCGATCCCCACTCACCATCGATAGGCTCTACCTGAGCGAGTGAAGGATCGATACCAAAAGCTTTCAGGAAGTACCACATCGGCGTGGTATCATGGCATCCACGCAGATCAAAAGGCTCCACACCTACTCGCGATGATCCAGTTAGGCGTCCTGACGCACCACTGCATTTGCCGAGTGAAGGCATACTCATCGGGCCGCCACTAAAAAAACACTACGCAATCCTCTCACGAATCGCCCGCCCCATCTCTGAGGTGCTCACCGTTCTTGCTGCTCCTGGCGTAGCGATATCGCCCGTTCGATAACCGTCAGCAATAGCTTGTGACACGGCAGCCTCTAGTGCATCGGCCTCTGCGTTCCAGCCAAACGAATACCTTAGCATCATTGCTGCTGAGAGAATCTGCGCTATTGGGTTAGCAACTCCTTTGCCAGCGATGTCTGGAGCCGAACCGCCTGAGGGCTCATAGAGAGCAAATCCATGGGTGTTAAAGCTTGCTGATGGGCTTAACCCCAGTGACCCAGGCAACGCAGCAGCGAGATCCGAGAGGATATCGCCAAAGAGATTCGGCGCAACTATCACATCAAACTGTGATGGATTTTTCACAAGCTGTAGAGCGCAATTATCAACGAGCATATCCTCAAGCATTATATCGGTGTAGTCACGATGCACCTCACGCACAATCTCGCGCCACAGCTTAGACATGTGTAGAACATTCGCTTTGTCTACGGAGTGGACGGTGCGACGCCTTGCGCGCGCAGCCTCAAAGGCGCTGCGCGCCACAAAAGCGATCTGATCCTCTGTGTACTCACCTGAATCACGGGCACACCGCTTACCTTCGTGGCTAAAAAACGTGTGCTCGCCGAAATACACATCCCCTTGCAACTCTCGTACAATCAGCAGATCGATGCCGGCACCGATAATATCGGGCTTTAATGGTGAGCCAGCAGCAAGGGCTGGATACACACGGGTCGGGCGCATATTCGCTGCCAAGCCAAATGCCTTACGTATCGCTAATATCGAATTGGTTTCGCAGCCCTTCCACTGTGGCAGGTGCGATTCTGATACTGGGCCGCCGACTGAGCCAAAGAGAATTGCATCAGCGCTCTGGCATATTTCGCGTGTAGCGTCAGGAAAGTGGCTGCCGTGTTGTAGATATGCAGCCCCTCCGACTAGGGCCGGAACACACTCAATCGCTCGGCGGTAGCGCTTAGCGATAACCTCAAGGGTCGCAAGTGCCTCGTGCATCACCTCAGGGCCGATTCCGTCTCCTGCTAGGACCGCTACTTTCTTTGGTATCTGTGCGCTCATCGTCGATTACCTATTGGGAGTTAGTGTCGAGTAGAACCAGCTCTCACGAAGCTCACTCTTTTTGGCGG